>DATGLH010000076.1:0-43241 GCA_035294225.1 Trebonia sp. | reverse complement strand
GCGCGCCCGCCCCTGGCCGGGGCACCGTACCGGCTCTGGGGTGCGCGCCAGCCGTCGGCTGCCCGGTCGCTATCGTCCCGGCTGAGCCAGGGGCCGTCCTGGGCCGATCGGTCACGGCCGCTCCTTCCGCTCCATTCGCCGCTCACGCACAGAATAGGACTCTATACACCCCGGGCGGCAGAGCCCCCGGTGGCTCCCCGCGGGGGCTCTGCCTCCCCCCGGGGCAAAGCCCCCCGTGGTGGCTCCCGGCGGGGGGCCGCCCCGGCGCAGAGCCCCCGGTGGCTCCCGGCGGGGGGGCTGCCCGTCTCCCCATGCCCAACGCTCCCGCGGGACTTCCGGAGGCTGGGCACCCGGCCACGGGTGCGCCGGGCTGGGCGGCCTAGCGCTCCACGGCGTCCTCTACCAGGCGGATGACACCGTAGTCGTAGCCGCGGCGGCGGTAGACCACGCTGAACAGGCCGCATTGGCTGTCGCGGAACGCGTAGAAATCGTGCCCCACGAGTTCCATCTCGAAGAGCGCCTGATCGATGGTCATCGGGCGCGACGTGTGGAGCTTCTCCCTGACGACCAGCGGGCCGTCGCCCTCCATCTGGATCGGCACCAGGCCGGACGAGGCCGCCTCAGGGTCGGCCTCGTCCCGGTAAGGGTATTCCGGGTCACCCGGCATCGCCGGCAGGGGGAGGACTGCCTCCGGGCGGGCGCGCCCGTTAAGCCTGCGCCGCCCGCGCGCGCCATCAAGGACCCCCGTGTCCGCGGGGAGGGCGGTTTCCCCGGCCGGGCGGTCCGCTGTGCCGGCCGTCGCGGCCCCGCGCCCGTCTTGCGGCGCGGTCACGGCGGCTGCCACCTCCACCGACCGGATCGAGACATCGGCATGGCGGGCCTTGCGCCGCTCCGACGCCCTGCGCAACCGCCCCTCGAGCTTGGCGAACGCGAGGTCGAGTGCCGCGTACCGGTCGTCGGCGGCGGCCTCGGCCCGGATCGCCGGGCCCCTGGATCTGATCGTGAGCTCGACCCGCTCACTTCGGTCGGCCTGCCGCGGGTTCCGTTCCTTGGACACCTCTACATCGATCCGGAGCGCCTTCTGATCGAGCTTCTCGAGCTTGGCCAGCTTGCCCGCGGCGTGCCTCCGGAAGCGCTCCGGGACGCTGGTGTGCCTGCCCTTGAAGGTGATGTCCATCTCGATCCCCTTACGGCTGGAGCTGAGCGATGGAAGGGCACTCGCCCGGCCGACCTGGTCTTCGCCCCCACATCCGCCTGCTGAGGGGTTCGCGGCCTCTGTAGCCACTACTGCCCTTCTCCCGGGGCGGGGAACTCGGTATTCCCCGTCGGGGCAGGACTTACCTCTAAGCCGCACCGTGATCGGTCGACGAGAAGTCGCCTTACGTGGGCCGTTTCGCCTGCGGCTGGCATCGGCTTGCCAGGTGGACCCTCCTGCTGCCGGGAGGGCCCGCCCGGCGCAACCACGGACCCGGGCGAGTGCCATGCATGAACGCTAGCTCGCTACGAGCGAAATGTCAGGGGGTACATCAGTCACAAACCGCTCATAATTCACATAGCGAACTCTTTAGGCGGGAATGTCGCAGCCGGTCACCCCGGGCACACCCGCGGCCGGTCACCCCGGGTAAACCGGAGAGATGCCGGTCGTCGCCCCGGGGACGCTCATCCACGATCCGGAGAGGCTGGCGTCGGCCGCGATGCCGCCCCTTTCCAGCCCGGCGATCAGCGCGGCCCCGGAACTGGCCGTGATCGACTGGATGTGCGGCTCCGCCGGGAGCGATGTCGAAGTACCGCCGTCGACCGGGTACTCGGTCAGCGCGTCCCCCGGACCGCCGAGCGTGATCACGTTGTCCGGACCGTACCAGGTCACCGCGCTGAACGTGGTGGCGCCCGTTCCGGAGACGGAGAACGGCGAGAGCATGATCTTGATGACCGCCTGCCTGGCACGGGCACCCGGCTCCCAGACGATCGCGCCGAAATCCAGGTCCGTGCCGCTGCCGATGATCGCCACCCGCACGCCGTCCGGCGCGACCCGGAGGGCGGTGAACGGTCCGGCGGCCGGGGTGATGCCGTCTGAGTTCACCACGGTCACATCGACCGGCTGGCCCTGCGACTGCCCCGGATTCGCCGCGCCGCGCAGCATGACGATCTGGCCAGCCGTCGTCGCCCACAGGTTGCCCGCCGGATCCCAGCTCATCGTGGTGTACCCGGTGCCCTCCCGCTTGGACAGCGGCCCGCGGACCGGCCCGATGAACAGCGAGCCATCGCGCAGGGCGGCCAGGTACCGGCGGTCCGGTGACACCGCGATCTGCGAATAGCCCGGGCCGATGTAGGCGACCTTGACCGGCTTGGCCTGGGCGCCGTCGCGGCTCCACAGGTTCCCGGCTCCGTCCAGGTAATAGAACACGCTGTTCGCGCCCGCGGGCGGGCTGTAGAGAACCTGGTGCTGCACCGGGTTCTCCTCGCTGTCCGGCGGGAGCCACGGCTTGCCGTTGACGGACACCTGGATCGACTGCACCGCCGGGCCCCCCTGGCCGGAGCCGGACAGCGTCCACCACAACTGCGCGGACACCTGCTGCATCACCTGAGTCACCGCGCGGGCCGGGATCTTGGCTATGGCGCCGCCCAGGTCTACGGACGCGGTGCCGCCGTCCAGCGTGACGTCGCCGAGCAGCTTGGTACCGGGCGGGAATGCGGTATTGGTGGCACCACGGGACAGCCAGTCCCGCGGCGGGGTGATCAGGTCGTTCACCAGCCCGTTCATCAAGTCGGCCGGAGTGGCCCGCAGCGGCACGTACACCGGGTCCGGCACCAGGGAATGATCCGCGGGATCGAAGAAGTACAGGTTCCGCAGCTGGTAGGCGTCCTTGAACAGGTCGCTGGTGAGCAGCAGTACCGGCGGCGCGCTGGAGATCCGCCACTGGCCATTGTCCCTGACCAGGGTGAACGTGAACGGTACCGGCCCTGCCTGGGACTTGGCCCGGGGGACCGCGTAGCTGCCGGATCCGTACAGGTTCGCCTGCACCGTTCCGGTGACGACGACCCGCGCCTCCTGCCTGGGGCCGGCGCCGTGATAGACCGCCGGCCTGACGACGGGGCCGTTGCTGAATACCGTCGCCGACCAGTTCGGATGCCACGCGCGGCTGAACTGCGGCGTGAGGTATTCGCGCGCCAGCTGCTGCCCGTCCGCGAAGCTGGCCGAAGCGGTGAGGAATCCCTGGACGATCTGCTCCGGCTTCCAGCCGTTACCCGGCGGCGGCAGGTACATCTGCGGGAAGGGCTGGCCCTGCGCGCCGGCTCCCTGAGTGACGGTGTACGACAGCACCGGACCGCCGCCTGGCATGGAGACGCACCCCGCGGCGAACGCCGCGACGGCCAGCGTGGCGAGCACCGCGAGCACGGGCCGCCGGGCACCGGGCCGCCGGGCCGGACGGCACCGGGACGGGACACCGCTACCCACGAGCGCCGCCCGTCAGGTCGGCCTCCAGGGCGCTGGTGACGACCTCCGCCTCATCCGGCCCGAGCGGCAGGGGCGAACCGGCGATCGGGTGTCCCGCCACCCGCGGAACCGTCAGCCGGAACACCGAGCCGCGGCCCTTCTCGCCCCACGCTTGCAGCCATCCCCCGTGCAGCCGGGCGTCCTCCAGCGCGATAGCCAGGCCGAGCCCGGTACCGCCGGTGGTCCGGGCCCGCGCCGGGTCCGCGCGCCAGAACCGCTCGAAAACCAGCTGCTCTTCCCCGGGGCCGAGGCCCACGCCATGGTCGCGGACGGCGACCGCGACAGCGTCGCTGTCGGCGGCCACCGTCACCACCACGTCCTTGCCCTCGCCGTGTTCCACCGCGTTGACGAGCAGGTTGCGCAGGATCCGCTCCACCCGCCGCCGGTCTACCTCGGCCATGCAGGCCTCCGCGGGCAGCCGGAACTCGATGCGGCAGCCGCGCCGCTCGGCGAGTTGCTGTGCGTCGTCGGCGCTGCGGCGCGCGATGTCGCACATGTCCGCGGGCTCGGCGTCCAGCGTGGCGACGTTGGCGTCGTGCCTGCTGATCTCCAGCAGGTCCGTGAGCAGTACCTCGAACCGTTCGGTCTGACTCTGCAAGAGCTCGGCCGAACGGGCCGCGGCGGCGTCGAGCTGTTCCCTCGCCTCGTAGAGGACCTCCGCGGCCATCCGGATGGTCGTCATCGGCGTGCGCAGCTCGTGCGACACGTCCGAGACGAACTGCCGTTGCGCCCTGGACAGCTCCTCCAGTTCGCGCAGCTTCTCCTGCAAGCTGTCCGCCATGTCGTTGAAGGACGTGGCCAGCGAACCGAGGTCGTCCGCGCCGCCGACCGCCATCCGCTCCTCGAGCCGTCCCGCGGACAGGCGCTGCGCCGCCCGCGCCGCGTGCCGGACTGGCAGCACTACCCAGCGGGTGACCAGCGAGACGATGGCGGCGAGCAGGGCGACGAGCGCGATCCCGACGCCTATCAGCGTGGTCTGCACGAACTGGAGCGTCTGCTGCTGCTGGTCGAGCGGGAACACGAAGTAGAGCTGGTACCAGTTCCCGAGCGGCGCGCCGACCGCGATCGCCGGCTCGCTCTGCTCGCTGCCCTGGAACACCAGCGTGGTCGGGGCGTAGTACAGCAGGCTCTCCGCCTTGCCGCCCTGCTCTTCCGCGGTCTGCTCTTGCTGGACATCGGCGACGAGCGCGGGCGGCAGCGTATGCGCTGGGTCGACGCCGGTCTCCCACTGGACGAACCCCGGGTTGTGCACGAGGTCGGCGTTCAGCCCGACCACCACGTAGTACGTGGTGGTCGCGCTGCTCGTTGGCTGCAGCGCCCGGTAGGCGTCGATCATGAACCGCAGGGCGCCCTCCGGGTTCGGCCGGTCCTGGGTCAGGCCGGTAAGCGACCGTGCCGTGTTCAGCTCGGCGAGCGCCTGGGACCGCGCGGTCTTCTCGGCGTTCAGCAGCAGGCCAACCTGGATCTGCTCGGTGAGGAAGAAGCCGAGCACGGCGATCATCGTGGCGGAGATCACCAGCGTGGTGCCGACGACCCGCAGTTGCAGGCTCCGGTGCCAGCGCTGCTTCGCCCTGGCGATGACCGAGTGTTCCCAGCGCAGGATGGTGCGGATCAGGATCGTCAGCCGGTGCGGCAGCCAGCTGACCACCCAGCGGACCCATTTCCTGCGGCGCAGCGCCATCTCCCACGGCTCGCGAATGTCCCGCTGCGCTGCCGCGGTCGCCGCTGCCCGCGGCGCCCCTCCCGGAGCGGCCGCCTCCTGGGAGGTTTCCCCCGGGACGGTTGCTCTCGGGTGGGCTGCCGCCCGGGGGGCCGCCGGGGGTGCCGTTCCCAGGACCGTCGTCGCGTGGGCTGGCGCGGGCGCGGCCGGCGGTGACACGGGCGCGGCCGGCGGTGACGCGGATACGACGGAAGGCGCGGCCACGGCGGGCGGCGCGACGGGCGTGCCGACCGCGTCAGGGTTAACCGGTGACCGCTCCATCCCAGGATCAGCCAGGTCCCGCCTTGTATCCCACGCCGCGGACCGTGACCACGATCTCCGGATGCTCAGGATCCCGCTCGATCTTGGCCCGGAGCCGCTGTACGTGCACGTTCACCAGCCGGGTGTCCGCCGCGTGCCGGTAACCCCAGACCTGCTCGAGCAGCACCTCACGGGTGAACACCTGCCTCGGCTTGCGGGCGAGCGCGACCAGCAGGTCGAACTCCAGCGGCGTAAGGCTGAGCGTCTCGCCGTTCCGCTTGACCGAATGGCCGGCCACGTCGATCGTCACGTCCCCGATTTGCAGCATCTCCGGCGCCGGCTCATCCGTCCGGCGCAGCCGGGCCCGGATCCGGGCGACGAGTTCCTTGGATTTGAACGGCTTGAGGATGTAGTCGTCCGCCCCGGACTCAAGCCCCAGGACCACGTCCACGGTGTCGGTCTTCGCCGTCAGCATGACGATCGGCACGCCCGACTCGCCCCTGATCTGACGACACACATCGATCCCGTCCGAACCGGGCAGCATCAGGTCGAGCAGCACCAGATCGGGCCGGGTCTCACGGAAGACCTCAAGTGCCTTGTCCCCGTCGGATACGAACGTAGGCTCGAACCCCTCGCCGCGGAGCACGATGCCGAGCATCTCCGCGAGCGCCGCGTCGTCATCGACGACTAGCACACGTCCTTTCATGGGCCCCATCGTTCCCTGTGTCTGGCTCTATGCAGAGCACCCACGGCGACAGACGATGACGTCCGCCCCGTATCCCGCGACCAGCATGCGCAGGTTACCCCTTTTTACCAGCTCCGTACTACCCGTGAGCCCGTTTACCGGGTACGTGCCACCCGCGGGACACAGCTACACCTCCGTAGCCGGCCTCCTTAGCCTCTGTCGCTACCGCCTTTTCTGTCGCTACCGCCTTCTCGCGGCCCCGCCTTCTCGCGGCCCCGCCTTCTCGCGGCCCCGCCTTCTCGCGACCCCGCCTTCTCGCGACCCCGGCAGCCTCTTCGGCATGCCCGGCGAGCCGGACCCTCATCTGGCATGGCTTCGCGGACACCAGACAGATAAGGCCCTGCTCACAGCGCCTCCCGCTAACGGGGCGGCCACGCGGTTCACACTCTAGCTCCACCCTGCTCACTGCGCGCAACCCGTGAATGCCGCCTTCGCGATGCCGACACCCGCTTTACGGGTGATCGTCCGGAATGCCGATGCGGTTCAGCACCCGCGGCTAATGCGCATCCGCGAAGCAGGCCGGGATGGCGGTCCGCGGGTCCGCTACGGGCGCAAGCAAACAGCCTCGGCCAGGCGGCTAGGACCATGAGTGCCATATAAGTCCATAGTGGCCGGGTGGCCTAGGGGAGTTCCGCCCCAGGCCCCCACCTTAGGTCCCGGCATTACGGTCAAACCGGCAGTAAAGGAAGCCGCGGGCGCCTTGAGGTTGCCTCCGGTCTTGCCGTTCACGGCACGGGCATGGATCAGCCGGCGACATCGGCGGCTGTAGCCGCCGCCGCGCTGGCGTGTAAGCAGAACTGCCGCGGGTAGGGCAGGCAACACCGGCCGCGGCCGGGAGCTAAAAGGGACATGTCGGCATAGTTCGGCATTCACCGAATGATAACGGGGAGAACCATGGGCATCTTCGACAAGGCCGAGAACGAAGCCGAGGATCTGGCACGCAAAGACCCGAACCTTGCCGACAAGGGCCTGAATGAGCTCGGGAACGAAGCCGACCAGGCGACCGGTGATCGGTTCGGCAACCAGGTAAACGAGGGCGTCCGGGACGCGCAGAACTGGGTCGGCCAGCAGGGCGGCGCCCAAGGCCCGAACCAGGCCGCCCAAGGCCAGGGCGGATATCAGGACCCGGCCCAGGGCGGCGACCCGGCCCAGGGCGGATACCAGGACCCGGCCCAGGGCGGCGACCCGGCCCAGGGCGGCGACCCGGCCCAGGGCGGATACCAGGACCCCAACCAGGGCGGCCAGGGCGGATACCAGGACCAAGAGCAGAACCAGGGCTGGTAAGCCCCGGCCTCGGTCCGGCAACCGCGGCGCGAGCCAGCCGCAGGGGCCGGATGGCAAATAGCGAGAGGTGCCCGCCAGCCTGCTGGCGGGCACCTCTGCTCGTCTTCTCCGCGCCGCGCCACGCGGCATTATCCGAAGGCGCTAGAGTCACCCCATGCCAGAGCCGTTGGCCAATATCGTCGAGGCGGGCTGGGCCACCGCGCTGGAGCCGGTCCAGGGCCAGATCGCGCGGATGGGCGACTTCCTCCGCGAGCAGATCGCGAGCGGCAAGAGATACCTGCCCGCCGGCGAGTTCGTGCTGAGAGCCTTCAAGCAGCCGTTCGACGAGGTCAAGGTCCTCGTCGTCGGCCAGGATCCCTATCCGACGCCGGGACATCCGGTCGGCCTCGCCTTTTCCGTCAGCCCGAAGGTCAAGCGGCTGCCCGGCAGCCTGGTCAACATCTTCCGCGAGTATTCGGAGGATCTCGGTTACCCCGCCCCGTCTAACGGTGACCTCACCCCGTGGGCTGAGCGCGGGGTACTCCTGCTCAACAAGGTTCTTACCGTTGAGCCGGGCAAGCCCGGCTCACATCGCGGCAAGGGCTGGGAGGAGATCACCGAACACGCGATCCACGCGCTGGCCGCCAGGGGAAAACCGCTCGTCGCCATCTTGTGGGGCCGGGACGCGCGCAACGTCGCCCCCCTCCTGGGTGACGTCCCGCGCATCGAGTCCGCCCATCCCAGCCCCATGTCCGCTAACCACGGTTTTTTCGGCACACACCCGTTTAGCAGGGCAAACCAGCTTCTGGAGCGCCAAGGCGCCGAGCCGGTCGACTGGCGGCTTCCCTGAACGTTGCCGCACCGGCGCCTGCACCTCCCCCTCAAGGCGTACGTACCGCGGCCGATGCGGCCGGGCCGCTGGTGACTTTACTGTCGGGGAGCATGGATACTGTGTGGGTGGCAGGGGCTAACGGCGCCCAGGCAACGGGGCAGGAACCCGCACACGCGGCCTGGCCCGGGCGCCGCGTAATCGCGGCATGGTTTGGGGCCTTCACAATCTACGCGGGGGCGATGGCGGTTTTCGCCGGCCACGCGGACAGCGCCTGGGGCGTCTGGGCATTCGGAGCCTACGCGGTGACCACGATGCTGCTGTGGTTCACCGAGGGCTGGCTGCTGACCCTTGTCGTGGCTGTCGGCGGAGCGCTCGTCGCGCCGCTGTTCTGGCTTGTGACGCGAGTGCCCGCCACGGCCGAGGTGCTGGTCCTCGGCCGGTCAGCGGCTCACCTGCTGAAGTACGGTACGCCTTACCTCCCGCCGAGCCAGCTATCGGACTGGAAGGCGTACAACCCCTACCTGCCGGTCATGGAGCTCTTCGGGCTGCCGCGCTCGGCTGGCCTTTCCGGCGTGCTCGGTGACCCGCGGACCTGGGTCGCGCTGACCACGAGCGTGCTGCTCGCCACGGCGTTCGCGGTCATCTCGCCGCACAAGCTCCATGACTGCGCCGACTGCCGCCGCCGCGTCGCCGTGCTGACCGCACTCGCCCTCGCCTCTCCGGTGATCGCCTACCCGCTGGCACTCGGCATCACCGATCCGCCGGTCATCGCGATGCTGTGCCTCGCGCTGGCGTGGGCCGGCCGCGGCAAGCTGCTGCGGGCCGCTCTGGTGCTGGCCGTGGGCTGCGCGATGAAGTCCACGGCGTGGGCGGCGGTACCCGTGCTCGCCGTCATGGCGTGGATCCGGTACGCTCCGCGCGCCGCCGCCCGGTTCACCGTCACAGCGGTGGGGGCGACCGGCATCCTGGCGCTGCTAGCGGCACCCGACGCGCTGGCCACGCCAGACGCTGTCAAGGCCGTCAGGCAGAACCTGCTTGACTTTCCTCTCGGCCTCACCAAGCACAAGACGCCCGCGGCGAGTCCCCTTCCCGGCCATTTGGTCGCCAGCATCGGCACGGTCGGCCACCTGGCCGCGGTGGCGCTGATGGTGCTGGCCGTCGTGGCGTTCGCCGCCTGGGTCATCATGCGTCCTCCGCGTGACGCGCGGGACGCCGCGTGGCGGCTGGCGGTGGGCTACACGGTGGTGTTCGTCCTCGACCCCTCCACCCGGTTCGGCTACTTCGTCTACCCGCTAGCGCTGGTCGGCTGGCTGGCGCTCACAAAAATCCGTTCCCCCGAACGGACCGCCGCGACTCCCCCGCAGCCGTTGCTCGTGTTACGGGCTGACCGGGGCGGCGGCTGCGAGCCGGATCCTCCCGGGCGGGTGATGTGCCCGGACAGCCGGGCAGGCAAGCCTGGACTTGCCAGTTCGGATGACATCTGCCTGGAGGAGCAGGACATGGCAAAGCCGGAAGCAGTTTTCGTCTATATCGGCACCTATCAGGACAAGAGCCAAGCCCGCGATGACTACCAGATCGTGAGGGACCTGCACTCCATGGGGGCGGTCGGGACGTACGACGCCGCCGTGGTCACCAAGGACGACAGGGGCAAGGTGCATGTCAGCAAGGACGAGATGGCCACGCGGCACGGGGCCTGGGGCGGCGCGGCGGCGGGCGCGGTGATCGGCATCCTGTTCCCGCCCTCGGTCATCGGCACTGCCCTGGTGGGCGCGGCCGTCGGCGGGGTCAGCGGCCATCTGTGGCGTGGCATGTCCCGGGCGGACGTCAAGGAGTTCGGGGACATTATCGATGCCGGCCAGGCCGCCCTGGTGGTGATCGGGGAGAGCAAGGTCCAGCACGCCCTGGACAAGGCCGCGCTGAAGGCGGAGAAGCACGTCGCCAAGGAACTCAATGTGAGCCCGGAAGATATCGACGAGGCCGTCCGGGAGACTGCCCGTCAGGTAAGCTGATCCGCCGGCCCCGGCGGCGCGGCGGGTTAGCGCGGCGGGCCAGTCGTGGCCTTTATCAGGTGCGCCCACCCGGCAGACATCGCTAGAGACGGCCAGAGCCCAGGTCAGCCTGCTCTCCGGGGGCGAGCAGCACGAGCCGGCTGGCGAGGCCGACCCGTCCGAAGGCCGCGTGCAGGCTGGCGCCGCCCTCGGTGAAATGCTGCCAGCCGGTGTAGTGCACGGGGACCACGGCGCCAGCGTCTAGGATTCGCGCCGCTTCGGCGGCTAGTTCGCTGTCCAGGGTGAGCAGCGCTCCGTCGAACCGGCCCGGAATCCGGGCAGCGCCCGCGAACAGCACCGCTATGCCGATCGGGCCGAAGCGCTCCGCCACCTGCTCGACCGCGCCGAGCCAGGCGTTGTCGCCGCTCAGGTAGATGGCGGGCAGGCCGGGCGCGGTCAGCACGAACCCGGTGACCTCGCCGCTGATCGGCTCGCATCCTTCCGGGCCATGCCGCGCGGGAACCGCGGTGACCCGCAGCAGCTCGCCGCCTGGCCGTTCGAGGTCGGTGGACTCCCACGGCGCCAGCCCCATGGCGGCCGCCCCTTCGGCCGTCAGCCGCGCCGCGCCCGTCCGGGTAGTGAGCGTCAGCGGGACTCGCGCCAGGTAGGAGCGGCCCGACCGGTCCAGGTTGTCGGCGTGCTGGTCATGGGACAGCAGCACCGTGTCCACCCGGCCGAGTTCGCCGACGTTTACGGCAGGTGGCGCCAGCTTGACCAGCGTAGGACCGCCCGGCCGCGGATAGCTTCCCGGCGGGTCGAAGGTCGGATCGGTCAGCAGCCGCAAACCGTCAACCTCAAGGAGGGCGGTCGGGCCGCCAACCACCCGGATACGTACCATGACGTGCTCCTTTATAACGGAAGAGTATGCGATTTACCATTAGAAAAGCTACCGCACTCTAACGCGAAACCGCGATAGATACCATGAGATCATGATCTCGGCTCACACTAAGGTCGCGGGCGGCCCGCCGCCCGCTCCCGGCGAGGATGTGTCCCCGGCGCTCGCCCTCGTGAACACCCGGCTCATGCTGGGCGGCCAGGCAGCCGACCTGATCGCGGGCGCATCCCGGGCAGGCGCCTGGCTGGCGGCCCGCGGGCTGGCTCCGGGCGGCACGCCGGTCACCGGTGCCGGAGCCGCCCGGCTCCGCGCGCTGCGTGAGTCGATCCGCGGACTGCTCACGGCACGGGCGGCGGGCCGCGTCCCCGCGGCCGAGGACGTCGCGGCACTGAACGCGGCGCTGGCGGCGGCACCGCCGATCCCGGCGCTGGCCTGGGACGAGTCAGGGCCGCGACGCGCCGTGCAGGAGCCGGGGAACGGCTGGCCGCGAGCCGGCGTGCTCAGCGTCGCCCTCGCCCGGCTGGCCGACGATGCGCTCGCCCTGCTGACCGCTTCCGGCGGCCCCGAGCCGGCCCCGTGCGGCGCGCACGGATGCATCCGCTGGTTCCTGCGCACGCACGCCGCACGGCAGTGGTGCTCCACCCGGTGCGGTGACCGGGTCCGCGCCGCCCGGCACTACGCCCGCCACCGTCCCGCGCAGCGGGCTGTCAGGGCCGCGGACTTGTGAGCGGGCATCCTTCCCTGACCCGGTTTCCCCAGGCCCATGCGGCGATCCCTGCCCGGTTGCGGATTCCGAGCTGGCCCTGGATGCGGGTGATGCGGGCCTTGACCGTGCTGCGCGAGATGAACAGCCCGGCTGCGATCTCCTGGTCGGTGCGCCCCTGGCGATGCCGCGGGCGATATCCAGCTCTCGTTCCGAGAGCTGGTTCCGGCCCCGGCAGCGGGCGGGACCGCGAGCCGGGGCGAGCCGCCGGAGGAGGCGGACGGTCACCGGCGGGACCCAACGCGGTCTCTGCCATGGGAACTCGCCCTGCTCGCGCTGGCCGGGCCGGTCATCGCGGTCGCGGTCGCCGGCGCGCTCGGCCCGGCTGGCCGGGCGGCGCGAACCCGCACCGCCTCCGCCCTCCGTGCCGGGTAGGGACACCGGCCCGGCGGGCCGCACGGATATCAGGAACCGGAGTGCCAGGAAGCGAGGTAGGCGCGCTGGGCGGGGGTGAGCGAATCGATTTCGGTGCCGAGCGTGGCGAGCACGAGGCGGGCCGCCTCGGCGTCGATGTCCGGCGGTACCGGGTGCACGTCCGGAGGCAGCTTCTCCGCGTTTCCCGCTAGCCAGGCCAGCGCGAGCGCCTCGATGCCGAACGCCAGGTCCATCACTTCCGGCGGGTGCCCGTCGGCCGCGACGAGGTTGACCACCCGCCCCTCGGCCAGCAGGAGCAGACGGCGCCCATCGGGCAGTTCGAACGCGTCGGCGTGCGGCCGCACGCCGGGGTGCACGCCGACCGCCAGGGTTTCCAGCGCCCGGACGTCGATCTCGACGTCGAAGTGCCCGGCGTTGGCCAGGATCGCGCCGTCCCGCATCACCGCCATGTGCTCGGCGGTGATCACCTCCGCCGACCCGGTCGCCGTGATGAACACCTCGCCGAGCGGCGCCGCCTCGGCCAGGGTGCGCACCTCGAATCCGCGCAGCACCGCGTCCAGCGCCCGCACCGGGTCCACCTCGGTGACCAGCACCCGCGCGCCGAGGCCGCGGGCGCATTCGGCGATCCCGGTGCCGCAGCTGCCGAACCCGGCCACCACCACCGTCTTGCCGGCCAGCAGGACCCCGCTGGCGCGGAGCAGCCCGTCGATGACGGACTGCCCCGTGCCGTGCGTGTTGTCCACCATGCGCTTGACCGGCGTGTCACTGGCCGCGATCACCGGGAAGGCGAGCGCTCCCTCGGCCGCCATCCGGCGCAGCCGGAGCACGCCGGTCGTGGTGCTCTCGCAGCCGCCCAGCGGAGTACGGAGGGGGCGTCCGCCCCGTGCGCGGGGGGGCAGTAGCCGCTCATGGAGCGTGCTGACCAGGTCGCCGCCATCGTCGATGACCAGGTCCGGCCCCTCCGTGCCCAGGGCGAGGGCGATGTGCTCGTAATAGGTGCGCCGGTCCACGCCGGCGCGGGCGAACACGGCCACGCCGTCCCTGACGGCGAGCGCGGCGGCGATGTCATCCTGGGTGGACAACGGGTTGGACGCCGCCAGCGACACGTCCGCCCCGCCGGCCCGGAGCACCCGGGCCAGCACGGCCGTCTCCGCCGTCACGTGCAGGCAGGCCGCGACGGTCATCCCGTCGAAGGGCCGGTCCGCGCTGAAGCGGCCGGCAAGAGCCCGCAGGAGCGGCATCGACCGCTGCGAATACTGGATGCGCCGTTCCCCCGCCTCCGCGAGTCCGGGGTCGGCGATGTATTCGTCCGGCGAGCCGCCGTTCATCGCTGTGCTGCTCTCCTGTCGGCCGGGCCGGGCGGCTCAGTACCGGTAGTGGTCCGGCTTGTACGGGCCCTCCACCGGTACGCCGAGGTAGTCCGCCTGCTCCTTGGTCAGCGTGGTCAGCTTCACGCCGAGCGCGTCCAGGTGCAGCCGCGCGACCTTCTCGTCCAGGTGCTTGGGCAGCGTGTACACGCCGACCGGGTACTGATCGGTCTTGGTGAAGAGCTCGATCTGCGCCATTACCTGGTTGGTGAAGCTGTTGCTCATCACGAAGCTCGGGTGACCGGTCGCGTTGCCCAGGTTCAGCAGACGGCCCTCGGAGAGCACGATGATCGTGTGGCCGTCGGGGAACACCCACTCGTCGACCTGCGGCTTGACGTTGACCTTCTTGATCCCGGGGATCGCGGCCAGCCCGGCCATGTCGATCTCGTTGTCGAAGTGGCCGATGTTCCCGACGATGGCCTGGTGCTTCATGCGGGACATGTGGTCGGCGGTGATGATGTCCTTGTTGCCGGTCGCGGTGACGAAGATGTCGACCTGGTCGATGACGTCCTCGATCGTGGTGACCTGGTAGCCGTCCATCGCCGCCTGTAGCGCGCAGATCGGGTCGATCTCGGTGATGATCACCCGCGCGCCCTGGCCGCGCAGGCTCTCCGCGCAGCCCTTGCCCACGTCGCCGTAGCCGCAGACCAGCGCCACCTTGCCGCCGATCAGCACGTCGGTGCCGCGGTTGATGCCGTCGATCAGGCTGTGCCGGCAGCCGTACTTGTTGTCGAATTTGGACTTCGTTACCGAGTCGTTGACGTTAATCGCGGGGAACCTGAGCGTGCCGGCCTTGGCCATCTCATAGAGACGGTGCACGCCGGTGGTGGTCTCCTCGGTCACGCCCTTGATCGCCGCGGCGGTCTTCGTCCACTTGCCCGGCGAGTCGGCCAGCGAGTTGCGCAGCCGGTCGAGGACCACCTTCCACTCCTCGGAGTCGCCCTCCGCGGGCGCCGGGACCGCGCCGGCTTCCTCGTACTCCGCGCCCTTGTGGACGAACAGGGTGGCGTCGCCGCCGTCGTCCAGGATCATGTTCGGTCCTTCACCGCCGGGCCAGGTCAGCGCTTGCTCGGTGCACCACCAGTACTCCTCAAGCGTCTCGCCCTTCCATGCGAAGACCGGGATGCCCTTCGGGTCGTCGGGAGTTCCGTCCGGGCCGACCGCGACCGCCGCCGCGGCGTGGTCCTGGGTGGAGAAGATGTTGCAGCTGGCCCAGCGGACCTGGGCGCCGAGTGCGGTCAGCGTCTCGATCAGGACGGCGGTCTGGATCGTCATGTGCAGCGAGCCGGTGATCCGGGCGCCCCGCAGCGGCTGCGCTTGCGCGTACTCTGCGCGGACCGCCATCAGGCCGGGCATCTCGTGCTCGGCGAGCTGGATCTCCTTGCGGCCGAAGGCGGCGAGCGAAATGTCGGCGACCTTGTACGGTTCAGTGCTCATGCACTAGCTCCTTCGTCGATGGCTGGTCAGGTGCCTAGCGCGGCTGGCGCCGCAGCCTGGGGCTGGCTGAGGCCGCGGCGAGGCTGGCTGCTCCCACCTCGCCGGCAGGTCGGCGGAGTCCCGGCGACGATGACGACGGTACGGGATGCGCGGTAGTCGCGCACGCCCGGGACATGTTTTCTAACAAAAGAACGTAAGATTATCTTCATGCGGATCTCGGAAGCAGCCAGACGCCTCGGAATGTCCCCCCGGATGCTCCGTTACCGGGAAGACCTGGGGCTGCTGCCGCCGCTGCGGGACCGGCCCACGGGGCGCGGGCCCGCGCACCGGCAGTTCACCGAGGAGGACCTGGCCGCGATCACCGCGGCGCTGCAGATCGAGCGGCGCTACGACATCACGCCGACCGCGCTTGCGTTCGGGCTGCGCGTGCTCACCGAGCCCGCCGTCCGCGCTGCGGTCGCCGACCTCGGGCGGCGCACAGGCCACGTGCCGGCCACGCCAGGACGCGCGCTGGACTTCGAGAAGGAGCGGGCGCTGCGCGCTCTCGGCACGCTTCGGCCCCCCGCACCCGGCGGTCCCAACGGGCCGAAGTAGGTCTGTGTCCCACCGCCCCACTAGATCTGGGGCTATGGGCCACAGCCCCCGAACGATCTGGGGCTATGGGCCACAGACCCGAACGCGCCGACGGGAGCGCTGGGGCTGGGAGAGCGCTGGGGCGCCGCCGGGAAGGCACTGAGGCTGGAGAGAAGAGCCGAGACCGCCGGGAAGGCGCTGAGGCTGGAGAGAAGAGCCGAGACCGCCGGGAAGGCACTGAGACCGGAGAGAAGAGCCGAGACCGGAGGGAAGGCACTGAGACCGGAGAGAGACGCCGAAGCCGCCGGGAAAACGCTGGCAAGGGGCCCGTGAGCCGCGCGGGCCGACCTGGACGGGACCGCGGGCCGACCTGGACGGGACCGCGGGCCCGCCCCGCGCTGCCGGCGCTGTGCTGCCGGCGCTATGCTGTCGGCGCTGTGCTGCCGGCGCGCTGTGCTGCCTGCACGCTATGCTGCCGGCGCGCCGCCGCCCGGGCGGCGCGGGGCGCGGATACGGCGGCTGCGGCGGACCACCTGGATCGACGGATCGGTGACGTCCTCCCGGCCGGGAGCGTAGATGTCCGGCTCCAGGTAGATGGTCTCGGCGATCGGCACCGCGTCCCGCACCCGCCGCTCCGCGGCGTCGATCCCGGCCGCCAGGTCGGCGGCGGACGCCGAACGGGGCACGGCGATCTTCGCGGCCACCAGCAGCGACTCCGGGCCGACGTGCGAGGTCCGCAGGTGGATCACCCGGAACCTCTCGGGTCCGCCCTCAAGGGCGTTCACGATCGACGCGGACACCTCCGCGCTGGCCGACTCGCCGATCAGCAGGCTCTTCGTCTCATACCCGACCACGAAGGCGGCGCACGCCAGCAGGAGCCCGATCGCCACCGATCCGGCGCCGTCCCAGACACCCGAACCGGTCAGCACGGACAGCAGCACGCCCGCGAACGCGAATGCCAGCCCGAGCAGCGCGGCGAGGTCTTCCATGAGCACGACGGGCAGTTCCGGCGACTTCGTCGCGTGCACGAACGACCGCCAGCTTCGGCCGCCGCGCTCCCGGTTCGCCTCGCGGATCGCCGTCCGCAGCGAGAACGACTCCAGCACGAAGGCCGCGCCGAGCACGCCGAACGCGATCCCCGCCGAATTCACCGCCTCCGGATGGAGAACCTTGTGCACTCCGTCGTAGACCGAGAACGCCGCCCCGACGGTGAACAGCATGACCGCCACCACGAACGCGTAGAAGTACCGTTCCCTGCCGAACCCGAACGGGTGCAGCTCGGTCCGGGCCCGGCGTGACCTGCCGCTGCCGAGCAGCAGCAGCAGCTCGTTCCCGGTGTCGGCGACCGAGTGCACGGACTCGGCGAGCATCGAGGCGGAGCCGGTGAACAAGAACGCGACGAACTTGATGACGGCGATGCCCAGGTTGGCCCCGAGCGCCGCGAGGACAGCCTTCATCGGAAAACCCTACTCATCGGTGGGGCTACACCGAACGTTCCGTGAGGTCGCGCAGATCCTTCATCGCGGCGATCGCGAGCGGGTCGATCCCGCAGGCGATCCCCAGGTACACCGAGGCGTAGTCGAGCAGCTGCACGGTTCCGGCGAGCCGCGGCAGAGGGTGCGAGCCCTCCATGGGCAGTTCGGTCAGGTCGATGCCGCGCGCCGCCGCCAGCGACGCGGCGGCCGCGCGTACCCGGGCGACGGCGTCGTGCTCCCCTGCCTCGTCGGCCAGCAGGACGAGCCGCAGCGACGGCTGGCCGCCCGCGGAATCGTCCAATGCGCTGACGTCTTCTCGCGAAAGCGCGTCCATCGCAACGTCGAGGTCCTCGGCCGCGGGGAACTCCGGCTCGGGGGCCGGGGCGAACGGCCCGTCGAAGACCTCCACCTGGTCGTGTCCGGCGCCTGGCAGCGCGCCGGCGAGCGCCGGGTATTTCGCGTTCGCGGCCAGCTGGGAGGCGAACCGGCGCGCGGCGGCCGCCGCCAGCGGCGACCCGCCCCAGATCAGCGGGAGCGTTCCGACCAAGTCGAGCGCGAGCGACTTCGCCGGGTTGACGAACGACTCGCTGGACGGGCGGCACTGGTGCGCGATGTCCTCCATGACGGCCGCCGCCGACTCGCAGGCGTCCGCGTCGACCCGTGCCACCCCCAGCCGCGACGCGACCACCAGCAGCGGGACCGTCAGCGCCCAGGGCATGGCGCGAGCCGGGCCGCCGGAGGTCACCGGGATGAACGTGCCCCGCGCGGCCTGGATGACCTGCTGGAGCGGCGACCCGGGCGCGGCCACCCCGACCAGGTCGCAGCCTCGCCGCGTGGCCTGGTTGGCGAGCGCGAGCGCTTCGGCGGTCTGCCCGGAGCGGGATACCGCGATCACCAGGTCAGCGGCGCCCACCCAGCCGGGCAGCTGATACCCGGACACCACGGCGACCTGGACCGGGGCCCCCGGCCCGCAGATGGCCGCGAGCGCGTCGCCGGCGAACGCGCAGTTGCCCGCCCCGGCCGCGATGATCGCCCGCGGGCGGCTGTCCGGACGCAGTGCCGACAGGTCGGCTTCATCGCACGCCCGCAGCGCCGTGCGGACCTGCGCGGCCGACGACGCGACCTGGCGCAGCATCCCGCCCGGGTCCCCGGCCTCGACGAGGTCGGGGTCGTCGAGCCGGAGCGCGGCGAGCCCGGCCCCGCCGTGGGGCCTGCTCACCCCGGGCTGCCCGGCTGGCTCTCCGGCTGGCGCGCCTCGTCCACCAGCAGCACCGGAATGTTGTCGCGGACGGGATAGGCCAGGCCGCATCCCGTGCACACCAGCTCGCTCGCCGCGTCGTCGGCACGCAGCACGGCGCGGCACTTCGGGCAGACGATGATGTCGAGCAGCCAGTCGTCGAGTTCCATAGGGAAACCCATTATTCCGAACGGCCGGCGGATTCTCTCACCAGGCCGAGCACTTCGTCCCGGAGGGCGGCCATCTCTGCCTCGCTGGCGGCCTCGACGTTCAGCCGCAACAGCGGCTCGGTGTTGGA
Source organism: Trebonia sp. (assembly GCA_035294225.1). Taxonomy (GTDB): domain Bacteria; phylum Actinomycetota; class Actinomycetes; order Streptosporangiales; family Streptosporangiaceae; genus Trebonia. Next base: position 24,537 of record DATGLH010000076.1, on the reverse strand, counting down.
GGGCCGGAGGTTGAACCACCAGTCCCGCGCCGAGACGGTCAGGCCGTCCAGCTCGTCGAGAGTCACCCCGGTGCGTTCGGAATATGCGTCGCGGACGCATCTGGTGGCGGCGGCCTGATCGGCTACCTCGCTGTTGATCTCGCCACTGGCCACGTACCGGGAGAAGTCGCTGAGCAGGGCGGAAAGCGACCGGTCGGCGTGGCCGAGCGCGGCGAGCGTGTGCAGCGCCGCGAGCATGCCGGAGTCGGCGAACCAGAAGTCCCTGAAGTAGAAGTGCCCCGAGTGCTCGCCGCCGAACACCGCGTTCGTCTCCGCCATCTTCGCCTTGATGAACGAGTGGCCGACCCGGGTGCGCACTGGCGTGCCGCCGTGCTCCCTGATCAGCTCGGGCACCGCGCGGCTGGTGATCAGGTTGTGGATGATCGTCGCGCCCGGCTCGCTGGCGAGCTCGCGGGTGGCGATCAGCCCGGTGAGCACCGACGGGCTGACGATCTCGCCGCGCTCGTCGACCACGAAGCAGCGGTCGGCGTCGCCGTCGAAGGCGAGGCCGATGTCCGCATGGTGCTCCCTGACGGCCCGCTGCAGGTCACGCAGGTTCTCCGGGTCGATCGGGTTCGCCTCGTGGTTGGGGAAGGTGCCGTCGAGCTCGAAGTACAGCGGGATCAGCGTGACCGGCAGCCCCTCGAAGACCTGCGGCACCGTGTGGCCCGCCATCCCGTTGCCCGCGTCCACGACGACCTTCAGCGGCCGGATGCCGGAGATGTCCACCAGCTTCCTCAGGTACTCGGCGTAGCCTGGCAGCAGGTCCCGGCGCGTGATGGTCCCTGGCTCGCCGCCGGGGGCGGGAACGCCGTTTTTGACCATTTCCTTGATTTCCGCGAGCCCGGTCTCGACGCCGACTGGCTTGGCGCCCGCCTTGCAGAGCTTGATGCCGTTGTACCTGGCGGGGTTGTGGCTGGCGGTGATCATCGCGCCGGGCATGCCCATCGAGCCGCTGGCGTAGTACACCATGTCGGTGGAGCCGAGGCCGCCGTGGATTACGTCCGCGCCCTGGGCTGCCGCGCCGCGGCCGAGCGCCTCGGCAAGCGGCGCCGAACTCGTGCGCATATCGTGCAGCGTGATCAGCGTCTCCGCCCCGGTCAGCCGCACGAAGGCGGCACCGACCGCCTCGGCCACACCTTCGTCGAGCTCAGCGGGCACGACTCCCCTGATGTCGTACGCCTTGAAGATCTTCTCCAGATCGCTCACTTCGGCTCCGTTTTCCGGGTTTTCCTGTCGGCACAAACCAGCCGGGCTGCCGCGGCGGCTGCCGCCCGGCAAGAATCCTCAGGCTTGTCAGGTTCAACCTATCGGTCGCGAGCCGGTGGCGTCGCTAGGAGTCCGGCTGGGGCGCGGGGGCGGAGCGCAGGACGCGCAGATGGCCGCGGCGGCCCACCTCGACGCCCTGGCCGACGGGTTCGGCGGCGGGCTGGCGCTGGGCGTCCCCCGGCTCGGCGGGACGCGGCGGCTGGCCGGCGTCCCCGGCGCGGCCGGCCTCGCGGACGATGTTCGCCAGCGCCTCAAGGTCCTCGGCCCGTTCCCTGGCGGGATCCTTCGGCAGCCGTACCACGTCCCACCCGCGCGGCACGACGAGCCTGGCGGCGTGCTTCTCGCACAGGTCGTAACAGTGCGGCTCGACGTATGCCGCGAGCGGCCCGAGCACGGCCGTCGAGTCGCGGTACACGTACGTGAGCGTGTAGACGGGAGGCTGCTTGCACGCGGTACGTGAGCAGCAACGGGAATTCACCAGTCCACCTCGCTCACCAGATCGTTATTGGTCACGATAGCAGCGCGGACCCCGTCGGCACGCGCAAAAGGCGCGCCCGCGTGAGCGCCGTCATCCGGCCATGCCAGGGCCGTTCCGCGGACCGCCGGCCCGTATTCACGATCGCTCACATCGGCTGACGGTACCCATCCGCGGCCGGTTACGCCATCACCCGGGCATCCTTCACGATCGTGTCGTTTTGTCGCACCGGACGGTACCCGCTAGGTACCCGGCGGCGATACGCTCGGTGACTATGTACAGCGGTGAGAACGGCGCCATACCGCAGCGGAACGTCCGGAGGCGCGATCGCCGCGGCCGGGGGCTGCGCGGCAGGCTGGTCCCGCCCGGAGTCCCGCTGTACCGCACCCGCGCGCAGCAGTTCGACGACATGGTGCTGGACGCGGTCGCGCGGCTCGAGCCGCGCTGGGAGACGGAACTCGCCGCCGTCGAGTTCGCCGTTCAGGAGGTGCCGGACGCCGACGAGCTAGCCGACGACAGCGGCCCGCTCCCGCTGGCCCGGGTGGTGCCGGGCTCAGCGGACCCGCGGAACCCATCCCGGCCCGCCACGCCGTCGCGCATCGTGGTGTACCGCCGTCCGCTGATGGCCAGGGCCGAAGACGACGACGAACTCAGCGATCTCATCTTCGAGGTGGTCGTCGAGGAGTTCGCCAGGGTGCTCGGCCTGGACCCGGAGACGATCGACCCGGGCTACCGCGACGGCTTCGACTGACCCGGCCAGCGGCCGGGTCGCCGGCGCCCCGGCCGGCGCGCGGCCCATGCGGCCGGACGCTAGGGCAGGATGGCCGAATAGGTGTCGCGGGCCGGGGGCAGGGTGATCCGGGTGAGCGCGCTTGGCACGGGGAGCAGCGAGGTCACCGGGGCGGAGAGCCCTCCGGCGCCCGTGGTCACCACCCGCGCGGCGTAGAGCGGCCCCGACCCCGCCAGCGGCGTGATCACGATCGCGAACGGCCGGGAGCTGCCGCGCGGCCGCGGCACGGTCACCGCCAGCGTGTGGCCCGCCGGCACGGTCTCGACCTGCTGCGCGCCGGCTGCCCCGGGACCGCCGGCGCCGACGACGGCGATGCTGGCCCGCGCGGCCGCGCCCGGGGCGGTGAGCACGAGCCCGACCGTGACGCCCCGGCTGGCCGGGTTCCCGGCGATCACCCCTTGCTCGGTCACCGGCGCGGCCGCGGTGGTGAACGAGCCGATGCCCGCGCCGGGGACCAGTACCCCGGCGATGACCGGCACGCTGGACGACAGCGTGAGGCCCGCCGCTGACGCGCCGAGCGAGCTCAGCGTGAACGACGTGGACGCGCCGGCCGGCGCGTCCACGGGGGCCGAGCCGAACTGAGGGAACGCGCCCGCCGCGGTGAACGCCACCACGTTCAGCCGCGCGTCGGCCGCTCCGGGCACCGCGACGAAGAGCCGCGCCGCGCTGCCCGCCACCGTAAGGCCGGGTATCACCAGGCGGGTCGACGGGTCGCCCGCCTGGGGGAGCCAGGCGCCGCCAGAGCCGCCGCCCTCCCAGACCGAGGCGGCCACCTGCCCGGAACTGGTCTGCACGTGCAGCGCGAGGGCGGCCGATCCGCGCACGAACGGGGCGATGTCCTCCACGACGAGCTCATGCGGGGCGACCGTGATGCCGCTGTCAGGCCCGGGCTGTAGGCCGGCGTCGGTGAGGATGGTCACATCGGCGCTGGCCGCCAAGTCTCCCGTGTTCATCAGGTACAGCCGGATCTGCGACGCCCCGGCTGCCTCCCCGGTTCCCACGAACCACATGTCGGAACCCGGGTGCGTGCAGCTGACCAGGCCCGTACCGGAAGCGTCCGCCTGTTCCGCCTCGAACCCCTGCGCCATCTGGCCGTCCGCGGCGACCGCCGTGCCGCCGAGTCCGGCCGCCCCGGGCGCCGTGATGTCCGTCAGCGCGCCCGGAGCGGATACGGTGACCGGCCGCGCGCCGGAGGCGGCCGTCCTCGCCGCCGTGGCCGGCCGCGCCGGGGCGGACGGCCGCCCGGCGCCGCTGGCCTGCTGTGACGCGGTGAGTGCGGCGGGGACGGCGCTCAGCGTCGCCGAACCCGCCGCCGGGCCGCCGGCCCGGGCTCCGGCGGGCTGCGACCGGGACGGGACCGCGATCATCGCGATGCGCGTCGCACCGGTCCCGGGAGCCGGAGGAGGACAGGAGCGGGTCACGGACGTGACGGCCACGGTTTGCGGTGCCGTGGCCCGCGCGGGCGGCCGGGAGGACCCTGGCTGTGTCTGCCAGGCGATCACGTACACCACGGCGAGCACGGCGAGCACCGCGCCGGGCAGCCTGAAACGGCGCATCAGGAATCGCCTGTCCCGCCGGGGCCGCGCGACCCGCGCCGGCGGCCAATCCGTCCGCGCTTGCCGGCACGGTGGGAATGCCGCCCGGCGGCCTCCGCGCGCCGCCTGGGCGCATCCTGCGGCCCGGGCTCGTCCCGCGGGGAGGCGGCCTCCGGTGCCGCGGCCTCGTCCCGCGCGAAGCCCCCGTTCTCCTCCCGGGCGTTCTCCTGCTGGGCCCTGCCCCGCCCGGAGGAGGCGTCCCAGCCGGGAGGCTCGGTCCACTCGGGCGCCTGTCCCCAGTCGCCGGTGTCCCAGGGCGCCATCGAGGCCGGCCGCGGGCCGGTCCCGCCGGAGGCGGCTGACTGCGGGCCGGTCTCCCAGGGGGCGGCCGGCCGCGGGCCCGTCCCGCCGGAGACCGCAGGCTGCGGGCCGGTCTCCCAGGGAGCAGACGGCTGCGGGCCGGTCTCCCAGGGGGCGGCCGGCCGCGGGCCGGTCCCGCCGGAGACCGCAGGCTGCGGTCCCGTCCCGGCAGAGGCGGCCGGCCGCACGGGTTCGTCCCGCTGCCCCGGCCGTGCGGACTGGCCGGCGTCCGCGAGCGTGCCGGCCCCTGAGCCGGGTCTCGCCGCTGCCGCCCGCCCCGCGCGGCCGGCACGCGCCGCCGGCAGTGCCCGGCGCTCAGCCCGCCGGGACCGCCGGGACCGCCGCCCGGCCGGTTTGCGCCAGTGGGGAAGCAGGGCTGGTCGCTGCCATCCGGGAACCGGTGCGCGCTCGCCGTGCTCCGCGGCGCGGACGGCGGCCAGTGCTTCAGCCTCCGCCACGAGATCGGCACGTTTGCCTGGCAGCGCGAGCACGCAGACCGCGAGCAGCGCGACGAGTTCGATCACCAGGCTCACCTGCCGGGCCGTGTCGTTCCGCGCGATCGCGAGCCGACCACCGCCGGGGGGAAGCACGAATCCCTGGGCCCAGCCGTCGACCGGAGCGGGAAGCGGCTTCAGCGCGGCGCCGTTGAGCGTGGCTGTCCATCCGCCGTACGGTTCGGCCAGCACCAGGGTGCCGCCCGAGGCGGGGGCGCTGACCGCGCTCATCCCCACCTGCTGCGACGGCAGGAGCGTGACAGCTCCATCCGGGGCGATCACCCGGACCCGGGCCACCGGTCCCGCCACCTCCCACAGGTCGTAGGCGGGCGCGCTGCTGCGCGGCACGAGACCGACGGCCGCGCCGAGCCGCTGGGCGAGGGCCTGGTCCACGGGGCCGGGCAGCAGCACCCACCTGATGCCGAACTGCCCGAGCACGAGGCCGGGGTCGCCGGCATCCTCGCTGTCCGGGGCGCCCAGCGCCGCGACCTGCCGGCTCAGCGCCTGCTGCGCCGGCGCGGAAGCGGTCAGTTCCGGCTCGCCGAGGATCGGGTCGCTTTGCCGGACGACCGAGTAGTCAAGCGAATCGCCGTCCGGCCGCAGGATCAGCGTCCGGTACTGGGCACCGGAAGCGGACGACGCGGAGACGAAGGCAGGCAGCACCGGCGTGGTGAGGCTCTCGACCGGGCCGCGCACGCCCTCGGTCACCCAGTATCCGGCGGCCAGCACCGGCGTGGTCGCCGCCGCGGTCAGCGCGGCCCCGGCCAGCAGCTTGCGGAGCGCCCCGCGCGAGGCGGTCTGGGCACCGGGGCCGCCGGAGACGATCCCGGCCAGCCACTGCGCCGCGGGCGCCGCGGCGAGCAGCAGGCCGAGCGCCGCGACCGCCATCGCCACTCCCGGCCAGCCGCTGGCCGGCTGGCCGTCGTCGGAGGTGACGCTGGTCCTGCTCACCGCGACCGCGCCGAGGAAGCCGGCCGCCGCGACGCACCACCCTGCCGCGGTCAGCCCGGTCCGCCGGTGCGGGAGCAGCGCCGCGAGTACCGCGAGCCCGATCCCGGCGGTTACCCAGGCCGGCGGCAGCCCGGGGCCGCCCGGGCTGAGCAGCAGCAGCGCCGAAGGGCTCAGCCCGGCCGTGGTCAGACCAGGTGACTGCACGCCCGCCTCGGCGAGGAAGGCCGACGGGCTGGCGAACAGGTGAAGCGACCACGGGAACAGGACGGCGAACGGCGTTCCGGCGACGATGACGGCGTTGACGGGGGGAACGGCGGAAAGCAGCCGGAGTCCCCGGCTGGCGAAGGCCAGCCCTGCCCTCCCGTTGGCCCGGGCCAGCCCTGCCCTCCACTTGCCGCGGACCAGCCGGGCAGCGAGGACGGCGGCCGCAGCCGCGGCGCTGAACACCCAGACCAGCGGCGCGAACGCGGCGGCCAGCGCGACCAGCAGGCCGGTCGCCCACGCGGCCCGGCGCGCCGGGCGCGGCGGCGCGGTAAGCATCCGGCCCGCGCTGATGGCGATCAGCGGCAGCACCGTGAACGCGGCCGCGGTACCGAGGCGGCCGGCCGCGACGGCTCCCGTGGCGACGGGAAGCAGCGCGTAGGACGCCGCGAGCCACAGCCGGGCCGCGGTGGCCGCGACGAGCCGCCGGGTGGCCAGGTACGCGGTCAGCCCGGCCAGCGGCACGCAGCCGAGCAGCAGCAGGTCCACGGCCAGCCATGCCTGGCCGCCGAGCACGGTGCCGAGCACCGCGACGACCGCGAGGTACGGCGGGGCCGAGGCGGTGGAACCGACGCCGACGGCATGGAAGCCCGCCAGGTACTCCCGCCACAACGCCGCTGCCCCGCCCCAGGCGGGCACCAGGGCCCCGCCGCCCAGCGGGCTCGTACCGAGCAGCCTGCGTTCGGCCACCAGGGCCACCAGGGCGAGCCCGGCGAACAATTGGACCCCGGGGTTGGCGATGACCCGGCGGACCACGGACTGGGCATCGATGAACTGCTCGTCCTCCGGCTCTTCCGAAGCCGCCCGGTGCATTCCCCCGGACGCCTGCGGCGGCCCGCCGGACAGCAGCCCGGCGATGCTCTCCGCGAGCCGGGACAGTGTGCGCCCGGGCGGGATGAACGCGCGCACCGCGGCGTACCCCTCGGCGCGCCCGGCGGCGCGCCGCCGGCGCCCCCGCCATAGCCACAGCGGGTGCCCGAGCAGCCCGGTGACCGCGTAGGCTTGCGCGGCGGCCAGATCCGGCTGCTTGGCGAGCAGGAAGTAGGCGGCCCGCACGAGCGAGCCCGCCACGCACCCGGCCATGACGCGGAGCATGGTCAGCAGCGGCAGGTTGACCGCGAGCACGTATAGCCCGTTGCGCCGGTCGAGCATGCGGGGGTGCCGGCCGGTCTGCGCCAGCGGGGGTGCAGCCCCCGCCGCGGTCCGGCGCCGTCTGGCGGAAAGCTCCCGGTGGTACAGCACGGCGTCCGTGACCACCTGGACGCGGTAGCCGGCGCCGTGGACCCGCCAGCAGAAGTCCACGTCGTCACGGAACAGGCGAAGGCGGGTATCGAAGCCGCCAAGCTGGTCCCACACGTCCCGGCGGATCAGCATGCCCGCCGAGCCCACCGCGAGCACCGCCCGGTTGTGATCGTGCTGTCCCTGGTCGATCTCGCCCGGCTCGATCCCGGTGACCCGCCGGCCCGCACGGTCGATGGAGATGCCCGCCTCGCGCAGCACGCGCCGGTCCTGGCCGTCCAGGACCTTGGGCCCGAGCACGACAACCGTACGGTCCCGGCTCGCCGCCCGCAGCAGCCGCTCTAGCGTCTCCGGGACGGGCTCACAATCGTCGTGCAGCAGCCAGATCCACTCGACCCGCCTCACGTTCGGGTCGGTCCGGAGAGCGCGCCTGGCGGCGGCGTGCCGCAGCGCGGCGCCGACAGCCTCGCCGTACCCCACGCTCCGGTCCATCTCGAGCACGCCGTCCTGGCCGATCAGCTCGGCCAGGACGGCCCCGCTCCGGTCACGGCTCCCGGTGTCCACCCCCACAACCCGCTCGACCGGATAAGTCTGCGCGCGCAGGGCCCGAACCAGTCCGGGCAGCAGGCGAGCACCGTCGTGCGCGACGATGATCGCGGTAACGGTGTGCCGGGTCTGTAGCGCGGTTGTCGGCACGGCGTCCAGCACTGGTCGGTGATCAGGGCCGCCCCGCGCGGCGGCGGACCGGGGCGGTCAGTGTCCTCCTGTTGGCACAGCGCCAACCTGTTGGCACAAACCAGCCGGCCACTCGGCCTCCCAGCGGGGACAGCGTGAACAATACATGCCGCGCGCCTTCACGGCAGGATTACGGCCCAGATGCCCGTCGGCTGACCGCCCGGGGGCTAACCCGCCTGGCGCTTGATCCGGCGGCGTTCCCGCTCCGACAGACCGCCCCAGATCCCGAAGCGCTCGTCGTTCTCCAAGGCGTACTCCAGGCACTCGGCACGGACCTCGCAGCTCCGGCAGACCCGCTTGGCCTCCCGCGTGGAACCGCCCTTCTCGGGGAAGAACGCCTCGGGATCCGTCTGCGCGCACAGCGCTCGATCCTGCCAGCCCATGTCATCAACATCTTCTGGACGGACGACGACGTGCGCTAGCGGGACGAGGACCTCGGTCAAAGCGCACCTCCCCTCTCAGAACCCCCATTTGCGACTCCCGCCGCCTACCCGTACCGGCGAGAATCACACCAATGAAATTACACTCGCGTGTCTCGCTTCACGTCAAGCGAGAAAGATGGTATTGGCCGCCTTATTGCCCGCATTGCACGGCAAGCACCCGGAAAAGCCGCCAATGCGGCCAGGTAATCACCGTGCGTAGCGAACAAGGCACGTATGGTTTACCATGTCCGTGCCTCGCATGCCAACCGGTTCGCGGCATCGGGCAGCCGGCAGGCAACCCCGCGCGACCGGGCGGGTCAGCAGACCTGCGACACTGTCCGCATGCGGATTACCGTGCTAGCCGGCGGCGTCGGCGCCGCGCGTTTCCTGCGCGGCCTGAAGGCGGCAGCTCCCGGCGCCCAGATCACCGTCATAGGCAACACCGGCGATGACATCACCCTGTTCGGCCTGCGGGTCTGCCCGGACCTGGACACCGTGATGTATACCCTCGGCGGCGGAATCAGCGAGGAGCAGGGCTGGGGCCGCGCGGGCGAGACGTTCGTCATCCGTGACGAACTCGCCGCCTACGGCGGGGGACCATCGTGGTTCACGCTCGGTGACCGCGATTTCGCCACGCACATCATGCGCACCCAGTTGCTCGCCGAGGGCATGCCGCTATCGCAGGTGACCCGGACGCTGTGCGAGCGCTGGCAGCCAGGGGTCCGGCTGCTGCCGATGTCGGATGACAGAATCGAGACCCACGTTCTTCTCGATGACGCCCGCCGGTCCGTGGTGCATTTCCAGGAGTGGTGGGTGCGCCTGCACGCCGCCGTTCCCGCGCTGGCCATCACCCCGCACGGGGCGGACAGCGCGGCCCCGGCGCCGGGCGTCCTCGCGGCCATCGCCGACGCGGACTTCGTGCTGTTCCCGCCGTCCAACCCCGTGGTGAGCATCGGCACGATCCTGGCGGTGCCCGGCATCAGGGAGGCGGTCGCCGCCAAGACCGTGGTGGGCGTGTCGCCGATCATCGGCGGCGCACCGGTCCGCGGCATGGCTGACGCCTGCCTGTCCGCGATCGGCGTGCAGACGTCGGCTGCCGCGGTGGCGGCGCACTACGGAGCGGAGCTCATCGGCGGGTGGCTGGTCGACGAGCAGGACAAGGCGGCGGCCGACGACCCGGCGCTGGCCGGCATCGAGGTGCGCGCGCTGCCGCTGTACATGCGCGACCTGGCGGCGACCACCGCTATCGCCCAGGCCGCGGTCGAACTGGCCGAAGAGCTCACGCGATGACCGCCCCCGAGATCGTCATCCGCGGCATTGCGGGATTGCCGGAGATATCGCCCGGCGACGACCTGGCGCGCCTGATCGCCGCGGCGGCGCCCGCCGGGACCGGGCCGGGCCTGCGGGACGGCGACATCCTCGTGGTCACCTCCAAGGTGGTGAGCAAGGCCGAGGGGCGGGTGGTCGCCGCGTCCCGGGAGGAGGCGATCGCGGCGGAGACGGTCCGTGTGGTGGCCAGGCGCGGTGCCACCACGATCGCGCAGACACGGCACGGCTTCGTGCTGGCCGCCGCCGGGGTGGACGCGTCCAACACGGCGCCGGGGACGGTCGTGCTCCTTCCCGAGGACCCGGACGAGTCGGCCCGGCGGCTGCGCAAGGCGCTACGCGCCCGGCTCGGGGTGACGGTGGGCGTGATCATCACCGACACGATGGGCAGGCCCTGGCGGGCCGGCCAGACCGACACAGCGATCGGCGCGGCCGGGGTGCTGCCGTTGCGGGACCACCGGGGCGAGACGGACACGTTCGGCAACACCCTCGAGGTCACGGTGGCCGCGGTGGCCGACGAGATAGCCGCCGCGAGCGACCTGGTGAAGGGCAAGGCGCTTCAGATACCCGTCGCGGTCGTGCGGGGGCTTGCCGCCCTGGTCACCGACTCCGACGGGCCGGGCGCCCGGGCGCTGGTCCGCCCCGCCAGCGAGGACATGTTCCGGCTCGGCGCGGCGGACGTGCTGCTGGCCCGCCGTACGATCCGCTCGTTCACCAGCCAGCCCGTCGACCTCGCCGCCGTCGAGCGGGCGATCTCCGCGGCGCTGACCGCCCCGGCGCCGCATCACAGCGAACCCTGGCGGTTCGTGATCGTGTCGTCGGCCGAGGCCCGGACGGCGCTGCTGGACGCCATGCTGGAGGCGTGGGTGGCCGACCTGCGCCAAGACGGGTTCACCGACGAGCAGATCGCCCGCCGCACCCGGCGCGGCCTGCCGCTGCGCGAGGCGCCGCTGATCGTGGTCCCCTGCCTGGAAACCTCGGCCGCGCATGCCTACCCTGACGACCGCCGGTCGCGCGCCGAGCAGGACATGTTCACCGTCTCGATGGGCGCGGCGGTGCAGAACCTGCTCGTCGCCCTCGCCGTGGAGAACCTGGGCTCGGCGTGGATCTCCTCCACGCTGTTCTGCCAGGACGTCGCCGCCCGCGCCCTCGGCCTGCCCGTAGGATGGCGGCCCATGGGCGCGATCGCTGTCGGCACCCCGGCGTCCACGCCGCCGCCCCGCCCCCCGCGCGACCCGGCCGCCTTCACCCTCATCCGCTGAGCGAGCGCAGCGCCCCCTCAGCGAGGTCGTGGCCCGCGCGCCTCATGTTCCGAGGCCGGGGGCCGGGGCGGCTAGCGGGCGAGGATCGGCAGGCCCTGGCGGACCGAGGCGCAGACGCCGTCGCTCGCCGCGGCGGCGGCCTGGCGTTCCTGGCTGGGTTCGCCGTAGAGCGTGGTGCGCTGGCGCAGCGGCCTGCCGAGCGGGCCGGTGATGGCGCGCAGGTCGCTGATCGTCTTGAACGATCCGTTGTCCGCGCCCGCCATCCGGCTGATGGTCTCCTCCATCAGCGTCCCGCCCAGGTCGTTGACCCCGCCGCGCAGCACCTCCCGGCACAGCTCGTCGCCGAGCTTCACCCAGGAGCACTGGATCGAGCCGATCGCCCCGTGCAGCAGCAGCCGGGACACGGCGTGCACGGCACGGTTCTCCCGCCTGGTCGGACCCGGCCGGGCCAGGCCCGCCAGGTAGATCGGCGCGCTGGTGTGCACGAACGGGAGCAGCACGAACTCGGTGAAGCCGCCGGTCCGCTCCTGGATGCCGCGGATCACCCGGAGGTGGCCGACCCAGTGCGCGGGCGTGTCGACGTGGCCGTACATCATCGTCGCCGTCGTCGGGATCCCCAGCTCGTGCGCGGTGGTGATCACCTCCACCCAGGCCGAGGCGGGCAGCTTGCCCTTGGTCAGCACCCAGCGCACGTCGTCGTCCAGGATCTCGGCCGCCGTCCCCGGCAGCGAGCCGACGCCCGCCTCCTTGGCGCGGACCAGCCACTCGCGCAGCGGCAGCCCGGTGCGGGAGACGCCGTTCATCACCTCCATCGGCGAGAATGCGTGCACGTGCATGTCGGGGCAGCGCCGCTTGACCTCGGCGGCGATGTCGAAGTAGGCGGTGCCCGGCAGGTCGGGATGGATGCCGCCCTGCATGCACACCTCGGTGGCCCCGGCCGCCCACGCCTCCTGCGCGCGCTCCCCGATCTGGTCCAGCGACAGCGTGTACGCGTCGGCGTCGGTCCGGCGCTGCGCGAACGCGCAGAACCGGCAGCCGGTGTAGCACACGTTGGTGAAGTTGATGTTCCGCGTGACGACGAACGTCACGTCGTCGCCGCAGGTCTGGCGGCGCAGGCCGTCGGCGATCCCGGCCAGCGCGTCCAGGTCGTCGCCGTCGGCGCCGAGCAGGGCGATGGCCTGGTCGTCGGTGAGCGCTGCCGGGTCGCGTTCGGCCTGCCGCAGCGCCGCGGCCACCGCGCCGGGGCGGGCGATGGCGGGGGCCGCGGGCGCGCCTGGCCCCGCGGCGCCGCTGCCCGCCGGGGAGCCGGCAGGACCGCCGGCAGCCAGCCGGGTACGTTCGGACAAAATCTCCCAGTCGCCATAGACCTCGGAGAAGTCTTCGCGGCGATCAGCGGCGCGGCCGATCGTGTCGATCGTGACGTGCAGGTCGGTGCGGCCGGACGCGTCGCCCCACCCGCCGTCGGGATCCTGCCACGGCCTGCCCTCGGGCAGCGCGGCCTCGTTGGCGAGGCCAGTCGCCGGGTCGGCGAGCGCGGCGACGTGCCCGGCGACGCGGGGGTCCAGCCAGGGCTCGCGGATGTAGGGCGGGTAGATCGTCAGGCGCTCTCTGAGGGTGAAGCCCGCACCGGCGGTGATGCGCGCGAGTTCGTCGATGCGGGGCCAGGGGCGTTCGGGGTTGACGTGGTCCGGGGTCAGCGGCGAGACGCCGCCCCAGTCGTCGATCCCGGCGTCGAGGATGAGCTGGTGCTGGTCGCCGACCAGGTTGGGCGGGGCCTGGATGCGCGCCTTCGGGCCGAGGACGAGGCGGGTCACCGCGATGGTCGCGGCCAGGTCCTCCAGCCCGGCATCCGGGATGTCGCGCATCTTCGTGTCCGGCTTGGCGCGGAAATTCTGCACGATGACTTCCTGGATGCCGTTGTACTCGCGGGACACTTTGCGGATCGCGAAGATCGAGTCGGCCCGCTCTCCGGGCGTCTCCCCGATGCCGATGAGGATGCCGGTGGTGAAGGGGACGTTGCTGCGGCCCGCGTCCTCCAGGACGCGGAGCCTGACGCTGGGGTCCTTGTCCGGGCTGCCGAAGTGCGGGGCGCCCCTGGTCTCGAACAGGCGGCGTGACGTCGTCTCGAGCATCATGCCCATCGACGGGGCCACGGGCTTGAGGCGCTGGAAGTCCTGCCAGGTCAGCACGCCAGGGTTCAGGTGCGGCAGCAGGCCGGTCTCCTCCAGGACGCGGATCGCCATCGCGCGGACGTAGGAGAGCGTGTCGTCATAGCCGTGCTCGTCCAGCCATTCCCTGGCCTGCCGCCACCGGGCCTCAGGGCGGTCACCGAGAGTGAAGAGGGCTTCCTTGCAGCCGAGTTCGGCGCCCCGCCGGGCGATCCCCAGTACCTCGTCGGGGCCGAGGAAAGGGCTGCCGAGGCGGCCGGGAACGGTGGCGAACGTGCAGTAGGCGCAGCGGTCCCGGCACAGCCGGGTCAGCGGGATGAACACCTTCTTCGAGTAGGTGATGACCCCCGGCCTGCCGGCGGCCGCCAGGCCCGCGTCCCTGGTTCTCGCCGCGTACCGCAAAAGCGCCCGCAGGTCGGCGCCGCGCGCACGCAGCAGGACGGCCGCCTCGGCCTGGTCGAGCGGCTTGCCGTCCCTGGCCCGCGCCAGAGCCCTGCGCATGGCCGTCTCGGCGACGCCGCTGTCTTCGCCCTGATCGATGCTGGAAGCGCTCATACTGGGAACCTTAAGCTACGCCGGCCCGGAGCCTTAAGGCGCGCCGGCCGCGCCCGGGCCGGCGCGGGGTCAGAAGCTCCGGTAGTCGCGGACCGGCAGCCGGGGACCGCGGCGCGGTGGCCGCAGGCCGCTCAGCCGCACCAGCCTGGTCACCCGGTACCGGTGCCCGGCGTACGGGGCGAGCAGCTCCAGCATCGCGGCGTCGTCCGTCGTCTGACGGCCCGCCAGCACCCAGCCGACCGCCTTCGGCAGGTTGTAGTCGCCGACGGAAACCGCGTCGGGGTCTCCCGCGGCGCGCTGCAATGTCTCCGCGGAGGTCCACGGGCCAATGCCGGGAATGGCCTGGAGCTTGCGGCGGGCTTCCGCGCTGGTCTGGTTAAGCAGGCGTTCCAGGCTGTCGGCCACGTCCGCCGCCCTGAAGATCGTCTGCGCGCGGACGCCCTCCACGCCGGCCCGGTGCCACTCCCAGGATGGGATGCGCCGCCAGGCCTTCGGCTCGGGGAAGACCCGCATGCCCGCCGGGGCCGGCCCCGGGGGCGGCGTGCCGAACCGGGCGAGCAGGATCCGCCAGGCCCGGTGCGCCTCGACCGTGGCGACCTTCTGCTCCATGATGGCGGGCACGAGCGCCTCCATGAGGCGGCCGGTGCGGCCGAGGCGCAGGCCAGGATGTTTCCGGGCGACCTCGCGCAGGACGGGGTGGGAGCCGGGGTCGAACCCAGAAATATCGTCGTATAGCCCCAAGGCGCCCGGAAGGGCGTCCAGCAGCCACGCTGCGCCTGGCCCCCACGCGCGCGCGATCACGCGGGTACCGCCGCCCGCCTCGCCGGTCACGCCTCCGGCCGCCTCGCCGGTCACGCCTCCGGCCGGGCGCGCGGTCGTGCGACCGGTGGCCGGCCGCCCGGCCACCCAGATCGTGCCCGGGCCCTCCGGGGTCAGCGAGGTTCGCCACACCGCGCCCGTCCGGTCGATCCGGAACGTGGGGTCGCTCCTCCCCCGCCCGTGCACGGACAGCGTCAGGGGGATGTCGACGCGGAACGGCGCGTCCCACTCACGCAGCAGCACCGTCTCAGCCATGAGGTGCCTTCGCCATGAGGTGCCCCGGGACATGAGGTGCCCCGGCCGTGCGCGCCATGACCCCCCATGCTAGAACGCCGCCCGCCGGGCGGCGGGCGGCCACGCCGCACGGCGGCCGCCGATTGCGGCAGTCATCCCTCGCCACGCAAGCCACATGAATTTCGCTTCGCACACTTTACGACCACTTCGCTGTCCGAAATGTCCGAGATGTCCATGCGAAAAGTGTGCGAAGTAAAAACGAGAGCGCTCCTGAGGTGCGTGGTGCCGTGCCGGGGGGGCGGGGGCCGCGGGGCGGGCGGGGGCCGCGGGGCGGGCGGTTAGGCGGTTAGGCGTCGGAGGAGAAGCGGACCGAGGTCGGCTCCAGGCGGACGCCGGGCCAGACGCGGATGCCGCGGGCCAGTTCGTTGCCCGGGCCCACGAACGCGCCGTCGCCGATGACCACGCCGTCGAGGACGGCGCCCTCGGCGATCGTCGCGCCGCGGCCGACGATGCTGTCCCTGACCACGGCGCCGGCGCCGATCGTGGCCTCGTCGAAGACCACGCTGCCGTGCACCACCGCCCCGGTCTCGACGGCGGAGCCGACGCCAGCCACCGTGCCGCCGGACAGCCGCGCGTCACCGGCCACCGTCGTGTCGGCGAGCAGCAGCGACTCGCCGCACGCCCCCGGAACGGCGGGCGACGGCATGCGGCCGAGCACGAGGTCGCACGAGCCGCGCACGAACGCCTCTGGCGTGCCGACGTCCAGCCAGTAGGCGGACTCGGTGTAGCCCAGCACCACCGCGCCGTCCTCGATCAGCCCGGGGAACGTCTCGCGCTCCACCGACACCACCCGGCCGGCCGGTATCCGGTCGATGACCGAGCGGCGGAACACGTAGCAGCCCGCGTTGATCCGGTTGGTGACCGGGTTCGGGGTCTTCTCAAGGAACGCGGTGACCCGGCCGTCGGGGTCGGTCGGCACGCAGCCGTACCGGCCGGGGTCGTCCACCTCCACCAGGTGCAGCGTGACCGCCGCCTCCCTCTTGCGGTGCAGGTCCACCTGGGCGGTCAGGTCGTGGCCGGACAGGATGTCGCCGTTGAGCACGACGACCGGATCGTCGGGGCCGCCGCGCAGCAGCCCCGCCGCGTTGCGGATCCCCCCGCCGGTGCCGAGCGGCTCGGGCTCGTGGACGTAGTCGATGGACAGCCCGAACCCCGCGCCGTCGCCGAAGGCCTCGGTGAACATCTCGGCCCGGTAGGAGGTGGCCAGCACCACGTGGGTGATGCCGTACCCCGCCGCCCTGGCGAGCTGGTGCGCGAGGAACGGCACCCCCGCCGTCGGGAGCAGCGGCTTGGGCGCGGACAGGGTCAGCGGGCGCAACCGGGTGCCCTTGCCCCCCACAAGCATGATCGCTTCAAGCGGTTCACGCGGCATATGAGTTCTCGCCTTAAGTGGTCGACTTCAGACTTCAATGGACAGCCACCGGGCCGGCCCGGCAACTCACGCAGCATACTCACGTGCCAGGCGGTCACCCCGGCGCACGGGCAATTCGAGCCCGTCACGTTATTCACCGGGTTGGTTCCTCGTGCCCTGCCCGGCGCGCGTCGGCGGCCCGCTTGTAGCAGGCCAGGTGCGCCGCGGCCGACGCCGCCCAGGTGAACTCCTGGGCCCGCGCGTGCCCGGCGGTGCCGAGCTGGGACCGCCGCTCCGGGTCGTCGATCAGCGCGCGCAGACCGTCCCTGATGGAATCCGCGTCCGGCTCGGTATACGCCACCGCGTCGCCGCCCACCTCGGGCAGCGACGTACGGTGCGTGGTCAGCACCGGCGCGCCGCAGGCCATCGCTTCGAGCACGGGCAGCCCGAAGCCCTCCCCGCGCGACGGGAACGCCGCCACAAGCGCGCCGCCGAGAAAGCCGGGCAGATCGGCGAACGGCAGGTAGCCCGGCCGGCATAGCCGCAGGTGCGGCGGGATCGTCGCGACCGCCGCGTCTATCTCCTCGCTCCAGCCCCCGCCGCCGCCGAGCACGAGCGCGGGCGGGTCGGGAAGGTCGGCGACCGCGCCCGCCCAGCCGCGGATGAGGGCCGCCACGTTCTTGCGCGGCTCCAGCGAGCCGAGAAACGCTATATACGGCTTGCCGTGCAGGCCGAGCCGCGCGGAGACCTGGCTCACCTGGCGCGCGTCGGGGCGGTGGAACAGCCGGTGGTCCACCCCGTGGTAGGCGACGTCGATCTTGCCCGGTTCGGCGCCGAGCACGCGGACCAGTTCGTCCCTGGTGGCGTTGGAGGGTACGAGCAGCCGCGTCGCGCGCCTGGCCGCCGTCCTGATCGCCGACTTGAAGAACATCGCGGTCGCCGGGGAGTGCAGCTCAGGCTCGGTGAAGAACGTGACGTCATGCACGGTGACCACCGTCGGCCGGCCGGGCCGCAGCGGCATCGAGTAGTGCGGCATGTGGATCACGTCCGCGCTCACCTGCTGCGCGATGACCGGCAGTCCGCTCTGCTCCCAGGCCAGCCGGGCCGGCCGGTGGCCGAGCGCGGCAGGTCCGGCCACGATGGTCGCCCCCGGCGCGAGCCTGCCGTACCGTTCCTCGTCGGCACGCTGGCATACGACGGCTAGATCGGCCCCGGCCGAGCCGAGCGCGCCTATCAGGCCGTCGACATAGCGGCCGAGCGCGCCGCGGTCAGTCGGGACATCGGTCGCGTCAACGAGTACCCGAAGTGCCACGACCTCCTGCGCTCCCTTCGAAGTCCTGATAGCCGCAGCCTACGCCCTGCCCCTGCCGGCCGACGAGCAACGCCGCCCGCCGCCGCCCGCCGCCGCCCCGATCGCGGACCCGGCACCCGAGCCGGCGGCTTCCCGCCCGCGGGAAGCTCAGCAGGAGGGGACGGTCTTGCCCGCCTTGAGCGCCTCAAGGTCGGACACGGCCTGCGACAGCGTGCTGACCTTGACAATGCGCAGCCCCGCCGGCACCGCGCCCGCCGTGTCCGCGCAGTTGCCGGCCGGCGTCAGGAAGATGGTCGCGCCCGCGTCCCGCGCGCCGATCATCTTCTGCTGGATGCCGCCGATCGGCTGCACCTGGCCGGAGGCGGTGATCTCGCCCGTCCCGGCGATGAACCTGCCGCCGGTCAGGTCCATCGTGGTGAGCTTGTCGATGATGCCGAGGGCGAACATCATGCCCGCGCTCGGGCCGCCGATGTCGCCCACGCTGAACTTCACCGTGAACGGGAACTTGTACTGCTGCTGCACCTGCACGCCGATGACCGGCGTGCCGTTGGACGCGGTGCTCTTGACCGCGAGCCGCATCGTCTTGCCGCCCCGCAGCACCGTCAGCAGCAACCGCGAGCCCGCCGGGTGCGCCGTGATCATCGAGCTCAGGCTGGACTGCCCGGTCACCGGCCTGCCGTCCACCGCCTCGATCAGGTCGCCCGCCCTGAGCACGGCAGCCGCGGGGTATCCCGGCACCGTCGCCACGACTTCGGCCTGCGCCTGGTACGGAATGTGCAACAGGGTCAGCGCGGCGGCGGTGGCCGTCTCCTGCGAGGAGGCCATCTGCTCGGTGTCCTGGCGCAGCGTCTGCTGCACGGTCTGACCGGGCGGGAACAGCTCGCTCTCCGGGACCACCGCCTCCGAGGGCTCCAGCCAGGCGCGCAGCGCCTGGAAGACGTTCAGGTCCGCGCCGGGGCCGCCCTGGTAGCTGACCGTCACCATGTTGAGGTTCCCGTTCGTCGGGTACGTCCGGTGGCCGGTGATCGTGATCAGCGGCTGCCCCGAGGAGTCCTTCCCCAGCGTGTTCAGGGTCGGGCCGGGCCCCAGGATCACGTACGGCACGGGGACCAGGACCGCCACCGCGATCGCGACCAGCGTCGCGACCGCAGCGAAGGTCAGGGTCAGGGAGCGTCGGGACATGCTCGGAAGACTACGCGCTGCCGACCCACTCGTCAGACCCGTCGGCGAACCGCTGATGTTTCCAGATCGGGACCGAGGCCTTCAGCTCGTCGACCATGGCGTGACAGGCGTGGAACGCCTCCGCCCGGTGCGCGCAGGACACCCCGGCGACGACCGCCAGGTCGCCGACGGCCAGGTCGCCCACCCGGTGTACCGCGGCTATCCCGATGACGTCGTACTTGGCCGCGATGCCCTCGGCGACACGGCGCAGTTCCGCTTCCGCCGACGGGTGCGCGCTGTACGACAGCGCGGTCACGCCGCGGTCGGCGTCGTTGTCCCGGACGGTGCCGACGAACAGCGCCTCCCCGCCCGCCGCGGGATCGGCGACGGCCGCGCGCACCTCCTCCACCGACAGCTCGGTGTCCCGTATGGCGATCAGCCTGATCTGGCTCACCCGTCCACGGTACCGCGCGTCCGGGGTACCGCGGGTACCGCGGGTACCGGGGGTACTGCGGGTACCGGGGGCACCGCGTGGGAACCGGGGCCGGGGCCCGGCTACCTGCCCTTCTTGCGGGCGCGGCGGACGATCGCCGCGGTGCCGATGACGGCCGCGGTCGCCCCCGCGGCTCCGGCGGCGGTGAGCGCCGCCTCCTTGCGGGCGATCCGGCGGCCGGCCACGGCGTGGTGCCCCGCCCGCGCGGCCAGCAGCGCGGACAGCGCCTCCGTGTTGGTGCACGACGGCCGCCACCCGGCCGCGCGCAGCGACGCGCAGTCCACCACCCACGGGTACACCACGTACCGCAGCTCCGCGGCCGGCGCGGGCGTCACGCCGAGGCGGTGCAGCCGTTGCGCGGTGCCGAAGGTCAGGCGCGCGGGGAGCTCGATCGACTTCAGGCCGCTCAGCTCCTCGACCTCGGCCTGCGAGAGCCACCCGTCGCAGCCCACCGCGAAGTCGCCGCCGACCGTGCCGACGGCCGCCAGCTCAAGCGCGGACACTAGGTCAGCGAGGTGGCAGAACTGCCAGCGCGGTTCACACCCCCGCACCGCGAGCAGCCGCGGCGCCTCGAAGTGCCTGGTGAGCAGCGTGTCCACCGCGTCGCCCACCAGCGCCGCGGGCCGGACCACCGTGACCTCGGTGCCCGGATTGACCCGGCGGGAGCGCCGCGCGAGCTCCTCGATCTCCAGCAGGTCCCCGGCGACGCTGTCGTCGGCGTCGGCCAGCAGCGGCGCGTCCTCGGGCAGCGGCACCGGGTTGTCGGGCCGTGCCCCGTACACCATGGCGCTCGACACCAGGACGACCCGGCCGACGCGCTCGGCGGCCGCGGCGGTCAGCACCGTCTGCGCGGCGCGCACGTTGAGCGCGCGCCGCTGCCTGGCCTCCGTCTCCGCCGAGGTGTCCACGTCGGCGTGCACCACCACGTCGACACCGACCAGCCTGGCGGCCAGCGCCGGATCGCGGATGTCGGCGACCCGCCACGTCACCCCGGTGGCGTCGCCCCGGTGATCGTCTATCGCCACGACCCGGCTGACCTTCGGCGAATCCGCGAGCCGCACCGCGAGCGCGTGCCCGACCCCGCGCGCCGCCCCCGTGACCGCCACCACCGGCAGCGGCGGCGCGGTGCTACGCTCACGCCGAACGCTGCGCTCATGGCGAACCTGCCGTCTGGCGTTTCTCAAATCGGCTGCTCCCGAATAGCGTGGCGATTGTGACCTTTCTATCGTGCCCGACTACCTGACAGCTGAGGGAGCGCAACATGGCTGACCGTCCTCCCTTCGGCTTCGGCCCGCCCGGACGGCCCGGCGACGACGACCCGAAGCCAGGCGACCAGGGCCCGTTCGGCCCCTTCGGCGGGCCCGGGGGCGGTCCTGGCGGCCCGAACCAGTTCGCCGACGCGCTGCGCCAGTTCGCCGACCTGCTGTCCTACAGCGGCGGCCCGGTCAACTGGGAGCTGGCGAAGAACCTGGCCAGGCACACCATCGCGGCCAAGGGCGATCCCAGTGTGCTGGCCAACGAGCGCGCCGCGGTGACCGAGGCAGTGCGGCTCGCCGACCTGTGGCTGGACGACGTCACCACGTTCCCGTCTGGCATCAGGAAGATCGAGGCCTGGAGCCAGTCCGAATGGCTGGAGGCCACCTTCCCGGTCTGGTCCTCGCTTTGCGAGCCCGTCGCGGCCAAGGGCGTCGACGCGATGAGCTCGATCCTGAACATCGACCCCGCCCAGCTCGGCGAGGATGTCCCGGAGCAGATGCGGGCGGCGCTGTCCGGGCTCGGCGGCCTGTCCGGGCTCGCGCCGATGCTCAGGCAGCTCGGCGGGGCGATGATCGGCGGCCAGACCGGCAGCGCGGTCGGCGAGATGGCCGGCGAGATGGTCAGCTCGACCGATATCGGCCTGCCCCTCGGGCCGGAGGGTACCGCCGCGCTGCTGCCATCGGGCGTCGCCGCCTTCGGCGAGGGCCTGTCGGTGGACATCGGCGAGGTGCGGCTCTTCCTGGCCCTGCGCGAGGCGGCACATCACCGGCTGTTCGGGCACGTGCCGTGGCTGCGCCAGCACCTGTTCGGCGCCGTCGAGGCGTACGCCGCCGGGATCACGGTGGACATGAGCCGGCTGCGCGAGGCCATGCCGGACATCGACATGGGCAACCCGGAGGCGCTGCGCGAGGCGCTGGCCGGCGAGACGCTGTTCCGCCCGGAGGACACCCCGCAGCAGAAGGCGGCGCTCGCCCGCCTGGAAACCGCGCTCGCGCTGGTCGAAGGATGGGTGGCGACCGTCGTCGCGGCCGCGGCCGGACCGCGGATGACGCATGCCGACGCGCTGGCGGAGGCCATCCGCCGCCGTCGTGCCAGCGGAGGTCCGGCCGAACGGACGTTCGCGACTCTGGTCGGCCTCGAACTCCGGCCGCGCATGCTGCGCGAGGCCGCGGCGCTGTGGGGCGGCCTTACGGAGGCCCGCGGGGTGGACGGCCGCGACGCGCTGTGGGCTCACCCGGACCTGCTGCCCACCGCCGAAGACCTGGAGGACCCGGACAGCTTTGTGCGCGGCTCGGGCGAGCTGGACATCTCCGGCCTGGAGGACGATTCCGGCGAAGAAGGACACACCGAGTTACCGGGTTCGCCGACGACAAACAGTACTTACCGGCTCATAGATGCTCAAAATGTCAGTGCGTGGTGCCACCCTGTCACCATGAGACCAGCGCTGAAGGCCGGGCTGCGGCCGGTGTGGCGGGACCGCGACACGCTGCAGATCGGCGTCGACCCGCGGCGGGCGGCGGCGGTGACCGGGCTCGGCAGGGCCGTTGCCCTGCTGTCGCTGCTGGACGGGTCGCGCGAGGAGGCCGAGGTGGTCCGGGCCGCCGCGGCCCGCGGCATCGCGCCGGAGACGGCCGACCGGGTTCTCGGCCTGCTCGCGTCGGTCGGCGTGCTCGACGACTTCCCCGCCCACCTGCATCACACGCTGCCCGACTACCTGCGGGCACGGCTCGCCCCCGAACTGGCCTGCGCCGCGCTGGCCTACGGCCACGGTGACGGCGGCGCGCGGGTGATCGCGGCCCGCCGGGCCGCGTTCGTCCGGGTCTACGGCGCCGGCCGGGTCGGCGGGTGCATCGCCACGTTCCTCGCCGCGTCCGGGGTGGCCTGGGTTAGCTGCCGCGACAGCGGGACCGCGGGACCGGCGGACATCGCGCCGGCCGGCCTGGGCGCCGCCGACGTGGGGGCCGGCCGGGCCGCCGGGGTCTCCCGCGCGATCCGCCGGGTCGCGCCGGAGACGCGGACGGCCGACGACGCCGCCCGCACCCCGGATCTGGCGGTGCTCGCGGGCGGGGCGGACCCGGTGGAGCTCGCCGGGCTCATGCGGGGCCGGGTGCCGCACCTCGCGGTCCGGGCCGACGAGGCGATCGGCGTGGTCGGCCCGCTGGTGGACCCCGGGCGTTCGGCCTGCCTGCGCTGCGTTGACCTGGCCAAGGCGGCGCGGGACCGGGCCTGGCCGGCGATCCTCGCGCAGGCCGGCGGCTGGGCGGGGCCGCCTGCCTCCCCGCAGGCGTGCGACACGGTGCTCGCCGCCGCGACCGCGGCGCTGGCGGCCGCGCAGGCGCTCGCGTTCCTCGACCGCGCGGGTCCGCCGGTAACCTTCGGCGGCACGCTTGAGCTGGTGCTGCCGGACTGGCGGTGGCGGCGGCGCTCCTGGCCGCCGCACGCCGCCTGCACGTGCGGCGCGGCCCGGGCCGCGGCCGGGGCGGCGCGTGCGGCGGCAGCCGCGGCGGCCGGCACGCCGGCCCGGAACAGATGAGCTGGGAGGGGGAACCACGGCCGCGTTCGGAATAATAGGCCTTCGAATGACGTCTAGGTCTGACGGAGAATGAGACCGTGAATGACGTCCCCCGCAACGCTGTCAGCAGGACCGCCAAACTAGCCGGATTGCCTCTTGGGTTCGCGGGCCGCACCGCACTGGGCCTCGGTAAGCGCATCGGGGGGAAATCCGCCGAGCTCGTCGCCAGGGAGATCCAGCAGCGCACCGCCGACCAGGTCTTCCGGGTGCTCGGCGAACTCAAGGGCGGCGCGATGAAGCTAGGCCAGGCGCTGTCCATCTTCGAGGCGGCGCTGCCGCCCGAGCTCGCCGAGCCGTACCGCGCGGTGCTGACCCGGCTCCAGGAGTCCGCGCCGCCGCTGCCCGCCGGCAGCGTGCACCGTGTGCTCGCCGCCGACCTCGGGGCGGACTGGCGGTCGCGGTTCATCTCGTTCGACGACTCGCCGTCCGCGGCCGCGTCCATCGGGCAGGTACACCGGGCCGTCTGGAGCGACGGCAGGCAGGTCGCGGTGAAGGTCCAGTACCCGGGGGCCGGCCGGGCGCTGATCAGCGACTTCACGCAGCTGAGCCGGCTCGGGCGGCTGTTCGGCGTGCTCATGCCGGGGCTTGAGGTCAAGCCGCTGCTCGACGAGCTGCGCGACCGGGTCGCCGAAGAGCTCGACTACCGCAGGGAAGCCGAGTCGCAGCGGGCGTTCGCCGCGGCGTACGCCGGGGACCCGGACATCTACGTGCCGCCCGTCGTCGCGGGCACCGACCACGTGCTCGTCACCGAGTGGATGGACGGCACGCCGCTGTCCCGGATCATCAGCGACGGGTCGAAGGAGCAGCGGGACCGGGCCGGGATCCTGCTGACCCGGTTCCTGTTCTCCGGCCCGGCGCGGGCCGGGCTGCTGCACGCCGACCCGCATCCGGGCAACTTCCGGCTGCTGGACGACGGCCGGCTCGGGGTGCTCGACTTCGGGGCGGTGGACCGGCTGCCGGACGGGCTGCCGCTGTTCTTCGGCCGGCTGCTGCGGATCATGCACATGCCGGACCCGGATATCGTCGAGGTCGAGCGCGAGCTGCGGGCCAACGGGTTCCTGCGGCCCGGCATCTCGGTGGACCTGGAGGCGCTGCGCGCCTTTCTCGCGCCGCTCGCCGAGCCGTCTTCGGTCGAGACGTTCAGGTTCAGCAGGGAGTGGATGCGCTGGGAGGCCGCGCGGGTCACCGACCTGAGCGCGTCCAACGTCTCGCGCAAGTTCAACGTGCCGCCGTCCTACGTGCTGATCCACCGGGTGTCGACCGCCGGGATCGGCGTGCTGTGCCAGCTGGAGTGCGAGGGGGCGTTCCGCGCGGAGGTGCTGCGCTGGGTGCCCGGCTACACCGACGACCCGCTCGCCCCGGCGGCTCCCGTCCCGGCCGGCTGAGCGCCCCCGCCG
>DATGLH010000075.1:0-14022 GCA_035294225.1 Trebonia sp. | reverse complement strand
GCCGTCGTGGGTGTTCAGGCCGCGGGCCAGGGACAGGTCGGCGCGCAGCGCGTCCCGCCAGCCGCGGTTGGCTATCTCCACCGCGTAGGGCAGCGTGACGTTGGTGAGCGCGTAGGTCGAGGTGTGCGGGACCGCCCCGGGCATGTTCGCCACGCAGTAGAATACCGAGTTATATACCCGGTATGTCGGGTCGGCGTGCGTTGTCGGCCGGGAGTCCTCGAAGCAGCCGCCCTGGTCGATCGAGATGTCCACGAGCACCGAGCCCGGCTTCATCCGCGACACCAGGTCGCTGCTGACGACCTTCGGGGCCTTCGCGCCGGGCACCAGCACCGCGCCGATCACCAGGTCCGCGTCGGTCACCGCGCGCTCGATCTCGTAGGCGTTGGACGCCACGGTCTGGCAGTGCCCCTGGTAGATCGCGTCCGCGCTGCGCAGCCTGGCGATGTTCTTGTCGAGCAGCAGGACTTCGGCCTGCATGCCCAGCGCGATCGCCGCCGCGTTCATGCCGGAGACGCCCGCCCCGAGCACCACGACCTTCGCCGCGTACACGCCGGACACGCCGCCCATCAGCACGCCGCGGCCGCCGCCGTCGCGCTGGAGGTGGTGGGCGCCGACCTGCGGCGCCATCCGTCCCGCGACCTCCGACATCGGGGCGAGCAGCGGCAGCGAGCCGTCCGGCAACTGGACGGTCTCGTACGCGATCGAAGTGACGCCCCGGGACAGCAGCGCCTCGGTGCACTCCCTGGACGCGGCCAGGTGCAGGTAGGTGAACAGCACCAGCCCGGGCCGCATGAGGTGGTACTCCCCGGGGACCGGCTCCTTGACCTTGAGCACCAGGTCCGCCGTTCCCCACACGTCGCCGGCGGCCTTGACGATCTTCGCGCCGGCCGCGGTGAACTCCTCGTCCGGCAGCGAGGAGCCCTCTCCGGCGCCCGCCTCGATGAACACCTCGTGCCCGGCGCGGACGAGTTCGTGCACGCCCGCCGGGGTGATCGCCACCCGGTACTCGTGGTCCTTGACCTCCCGAGGCACGCCGACCTTCATGAGTTCCCCGATTCGCCAAAGCCCTGCCGGGCGGCGCCTACGTTTCGGGCGCGTCAGCGGGGCGAAGTCCAGAAAACCCCTTCGACCTGGCAGCATACCCAGCGAGGATGCCGGTGATAGCTGGTCCGTTGTGCAGTTTCCCGGCCAGCGCGAGCCCGACCGCCTCGTCCAGCGAAAGCCAGTCCGCGACGATGAACTTCTCCTCGTGCTCCCGGCCGCGGCCGTTGTCGTCGCCGGCTCGCTCAAGGCCGCGCGCGAGGAAGATCCGGATCCGCTCGGTGCTGAACCCTGGCGACGTGAAGTAGTCGACGAGCGTGTGCCATTCACGCGCGCGGTACCCGGTCTCCTCCAGCAGTTCGCGCTGCGCGGTCCGCAGCGGGCTCTCGCCGTCGGCATCCCGCAGCCCGGCCGGTATCTCCCACAGCTCGTGTCCCACCGGATGGCGGTACTGCCTGATCATCAGCACCCGCTGCGCGTCGTCAAGCGCGAGCACCGCGACGGCGCCCGGGTGGGTCACCACCGACCGCTGCGCATAGTGGTCGTCCGGCATCCGTACCTTGTCGGTCCGCACGCTGATCAGCCAGCTCCGCAGCTGTTCGTCGGTGGCGACCACGGGCCAGCTCACCGCGGCGTCCTCGAAGGGCTCCCCGGCCCGGGCCGCCGCCCCCCGCGGCTCGCTCATGCGGTCGCTACCGCGCGGGTGCCCGCCTCGCCCCGCGCCCTGGCCAGCGCGGCGGCGATCAGGCCGCCGAACAGCGGATGCGGCCGGGTCGGCCTGGACAGGAACTCCGGATGCGCCTGGGTGGCGACGAAGAACGGGTGCATCTCCCGCGGCAGCTCGATGAACTCGACCAGCCGGCCGTCCGGTGACAGGCCGGAGAACACCACCCCCGCGGCTTCAAGCCTGCCGCGGTAGGCGTTGTTGACCTCGTACCGGTGCCGGTGGCGCTCTTCGACGGTGCCCGCGCCGCCGTAGAGCTCGCTGACGATCGTGCCGGGCCGCAGGGCGGCCGGATACAGGCCCAGCCGCATGGTCCCGCCCATGTCCCGCTCTCCCGCGACCACGTCCTCCTGGTCGGCCATCGTGGCGATCACCGGGTCCGGCGTCGCGGGGTCGAACTCCGCGCTGTTGGCCTCGGACAGTCCCGCCAGGTTCCTGGCGGCCTCGATGACCGCGCATTGCAGGCCGAGGCAGAGCCCGAGGAGCGGGATCTTGTGCTCGCGGGCGTGCCTGATGGCCCCGATCTTCCCCTCGATGCCGCGAACCCCGAAGCCGCCGGGGATCAGCACCCCGTCCACGCCGTCGAGCTGGCTCGCCGCCCCGGCCGGGTGCTCGCAGTCGTCGCTGGCCACCCAGCGGATCGTCACCCTCGCGTCGTTGGCGAAGCCGCCCGCCTTCAGGGCTTCGGCCGGGGACAGGTACGCGTCGGGCAGGTCGATGTACTTGCCCACCAGGGCGATGGTGATCGAGCGCGCGGGGCGATGGACCCGTCTGAGCAGGCCATCCCACGCGCTCCAGTCGACGTCGTGGAACGGGAGGCGCAGCCGCCTGACGACGTAGGCGTCCAGCCCCTCGGCGTGCAGCACCTTCGGGATGTCGTAGATGGACGGCGCGTCCGGGGTGGAGACCACCGCCTCCTCGTCCACGTCGCACATGAGGCTGATCTTGCGCTTGAGACCGTCGCTGATCGGCCGGTCGCTGCGGGCCACGATCGCGTCGGGCTGGATGCCGATCGACCGCAGCGCCGCCACCGAATGCTGGGTGGGCTTGGTCTTCAGCTCACCGCTCGGGCCTATGTAGGGCAGCAGCGAGACGTGCAGGAAGAAGCAGCGGTCCCGCCCGATCTCGTGCCGGATCTGCCTGATCGCCTCCAGGAACGGCAGGGACTCTATGTCGCCGACCGTGCCGCCCACCTCGGTGATGACCACGTCGACGTCGGGGCCGCCCATGTTCAGGATGCGGGCCTTGATCTCGTTCGTGATGTGCGGGATGACCTGCACGGTGTCGCCCAGGTAGTCTCCGCGCCGCTCCTTGGCGATAACGCTCGAGTACACCTGGCCGGTGGTGACGTTCGCCTCGCCGCTGAGCCGGGTGTCCAGGAACCGTTCGTAGTGGCCGATGTCGAGGTCGGTCTCCGTGCCGTCGTCGGTGACGAAGACCTCACCGTGCTGGAACGGGTTCATCGTGCCGGGGTCGACGTTGAGGTAGGGATCCAGCTTCTGCATGGAAACCCGCAGGCCGCGCATCTTGAGCAGCCGGCCAAGGCTGGAGGCGGTCAGTCCCTTGCCGAGGCTGGAGGCTACGCCGCCGGTGACGAAGAGGTGCTTGGTCTCTACTTGCCTGGACGTGGCTAGCTTGGACTTAGTCGTTGTAGCGGCCAAGATGAGGCTCCCGTGGTCAAAGATGAGACGGCCGCAGCCGCAGGTCCACGGGCTACCAGGATAACACTACGCAGGTCCCGGCCCTGGCGGCTCTCCGGTAAGTCCCTCCTTTACTAGTTTTAACCAGTTGCTAACCTGGTCCGGTGGCCGGCCTGGGCGCGGAGGCGGGGCCGTCGGCGGCGACCGCCGGCGGCCCGCCGGGCGCGTCTCGTGCCGCATGCCCTGCCTCGCCGAACCTCGCGAGCATGACCGCGCTCGCCACCGCGAGGAAGAAGCCCGCGACCGCCGCCGGCTCCAGCCCCGGCCTCGTGGTGTCGCCGAGGAACACCACGCCGATGACGGCCGGCGGCAGCGTCTCGGCGAGCACGACGGCGGCCGTCGCGACCGTGACGCCGCCGCCTTCGAGCGCCGTGGCGTAGAGGACGAACGAGACGATGCCCGCCGCGGCGACGGCGTAGGCCGCCGGATCACGGAGCAGGGTGAGCGGCTCGAACCCGTTGAGCACTCGCGCCGCGATCCCCAGCACCCCGTAACCGAGCCCGGCCACCGTGCCGAGCAGCAGGGTGCGCGCGGGGCCGCGGAGCCGGGCGGCGGCGAGGCCGCAGAGGCCGAGGCCGGCCACCGCGACGATGAGCGCGAGCTTGAACACGGCTCCGGCCTGGCTGGCCCCCTCGGCGCCGGCCGACGATCCGAGCAGCCCGACCCCCGTGACAACGCCGGTCACGGCCAGCCATTCCCGCCACGACAGCGCCACGCCGATCAGCAGCGACGCGAGGACCGCGGTCACGGCGAGGTTCGCCGCCACCATCGCCTGCACCACGAACAGCGGCAGCCGGCGCAGCGCGACGAGCTGCGCGATGAACCCGAGCATGTCCAGGCACAGGCTCGCCACGAACCGCCATTGCCGCAGCATGCGCGGCACCAGGCCGGGATCGACGCCCGAGGCCGCGGGATTCTCGGGCGGACGATGGCTGGCCTCGTGCACGGCGGCCGCCTGCATCACCGAGGCTACTCCGTAGCACAGCGCGGCGACGAGGCCGGCAGTCAGGCTGACCAGCATGGCAATTAGCTTATGCTCAGCGGGTCGTCAGCATTCGCCCAGATCTGCCCCGGCCGCCGCCCGCCCTGCTCGCCGCGCCTGCCGCCTGCCCTGCCTGCCCGCCCTGCCTGCCGCCTGCCCCGGCTGCCTGCCTGCGCGTCCGCCTCCATCGCCCCGATCGTCCAGGGACGCCGGGGTCCGCCGTCTTCTGCCGTCGTCCGCTTCTCCCGTCGTCCGCTGCTCCGCTCCTCATTCCCGGTCCAGACGGCGGGCGTCCCTCCGGCTCGCGGGAGGGGCTAGCGGAGGGCGCTGGCGGGCCTGGCCTCCCAGCTGGTCCACAGCGGACGGTAGCCCATCCGGTACCAGAACGGCGCGGACAGCGGGTTGACCTGGCTGTGGTGCAGCAGCGTGACGGCGATGCCCGCGCCGTCCAGCATCGCGTGCACGTGGCGGACCAGCGCCGCGCCGATGCCGGTCCCGCGCTCCTGCTGGTCCACGAACATCGTTTGCAGGTATGCCGCGGGGGCGAGGCTCGTCATCCCCGTGATCCATCCGGCGTCCTGCGGCGGCTGGGCGACGATCAGGCCTACCGCCCGCCCCGCCCGCTCGGCGAGCCATGTCCAGGTCGCCGGGCGGGCCAGGCTCGCGCGGATCTCCGCACGCACCAGCCGGGCGGTGGCGGCCCGCCAGACCGGTCCGCCGAAGTGCATGTCGTACCGGATAAGCCGTAGCTCAAGGTCGGTGACCTGCTCCTCGTCGGCGGGCCCCGCGGCGCGGATCGTCACGCCGTAGGCTCCGCGCGGCGCGGGCGGCGGCCCGGACGGCCGCACGCGGGCCGCGATGACGGTCACCGGCTGTAGCCCGTGCCGGAGCAGCGCGCGGATCCCGGTGATGTCCTGGCTCGGCCAGACCACGCTCGCCGAGGTGTCCGGGCCGCGGGCCGCCCCGATCCCGGCCAGGTGGTCGCGCCACTGCGAGAGCAGCGCGTCGGCGGGCGCCGCGACGTCCTGCCCTGCCAGCCTCGGCACCAGGGTGAAGCGATCCGCCGCGCCCCAGGTCTGGTTCAGCGACTCGGCCGGGATGTGCTGGTGCACGCATATCCCAAGGCCTGCCAGCCGGCCGTTGTCGCCGTTGACGGCCAACGGGGCCCCGCATCCGGCGGGCAGCGCCGCCGGGTCTGGCAGCAGACGGTCAAGAGCCTGCCAGCGACGGCTGACCATGCGGTTGATGTCGCGCACCGCGTCGCGGACCACCCACGGCATGTCTACCTCCCGGAAGCGGCTGCCCGCCGCGCCTCGGGCTGACTTTACCGGTTCCGCGGATCCCCGCTGAATGAGGATTTCACGCTCAGCGCCACGGGCGGCCGGCGCTGACCCATGCACGATCCACACACCGGCCGCTCTATACGCCGGCCGCCTGCATGCCCCGGAGCTCGTGCTTGAGTTCCTTGATCTCGTCCCGCAACCGGGCCGCGACCTCGAACTGCAGCTCCGCCGCTGCCGCGTGCATCTGATCGGTGAGCTGCTGTATGAGCGCCGCCAGATCCCCGCGCGCCGCGCCCTCTCCAGCGTGCGCCGGGTCGCCGCCGCCCGCGCCGCGCGCCGCCGCCCGCGCCCGCGAGGAAAGCCCGGGAACCGGCGACTTGCCCCGGGACTGCTGGCGCCCGCCGCCGATCAGCTGCTCGGTGTCCGCGTCCTCACGGATGATCTGGTCCAGGATGTCGGCAATGCGCTTGCGCAGCGGCTGGGGGTCCACGCCGTTGGCGACGTTGTACGCGATCTGCTTCTCACGCCGGCGGTTGGTCTCGTCGATCGCGTGCCGCATGGACGGCGTGACCTTGTCCGCGTACATGTGGACCTCACCGGAGACGTTACGCGCCGCCCGGCCGATCGTCTGGATCAGCGAGGTGGTCGAGCGCAGAAAGCCTTCCTTGTCCGCGTCCAAGATCGCGACCAGCGACACCTCGGGCAGGTCGAGGCCCTCACGGAGCAGGTTGATGCCCACCAGCACGTCGTACTCGCCGAGCCGCAGCTCCCGCAGCAGCGCGACACGGCGCAGCGTGTCGACCTCGCTGTGCAGGTACCGCGCACGGACCCCGTTCTCCAGCAGGTAGTCGGTCAGGTCCTCGGCCATCTTCTTCGTCAGCGTGGTCACCAGGACGCGCTCGCCGCGCTCTGCCCGCAGCCTGATCTCCTCAAGCAGGTCATCGATCTGGCCCTTGGTCGGCTTGATGATGACCTTCGGGTCGACAAGCCCGGTGGGCCTGATCACCTGCTCCACCACCTCGCCGCCGACGCGCTGCATCTCGTACGGGCCCGGCGTGGCCGACAGGTAGATCGTCTGGCCGATCCGGTCACAGAACTCGTCCCAGGTCAGCGGCCGGTTGTCGATCGCGCTGGGCAGCCGGAAGCCGTGCTCCACCAGCACCCGCTTGCGGGACACGTCGCCCTCGTACATCGCGCCGATCTGCGGCACGGTGACGTGGGATTCGTCGATCACCAGGACGAAGTCCTCGGGGAAGTAGTCGAGCAAGGTGTTCGGCGGGCTGCCCGGCTCGCGGCCGTCGATGTGCCGCGAGTAGTTCTCGATTCCCGAGCAGCTGCCCACCTGGCGCATCATCTCGATGTCGTAGGTGGTGCGCATGCGCAGCCGCTGCGCCTCCAGCAGCTTGCCGGCTCGCTCGAGCTCGGCGAGCCGCTCGGCCAGTTCGGCCTCGATGCCGGCGATGGCGCGCTCCATCCGCTCCTCGCCCGCCACGTAGTGCGAGGCGGGGAAGACATACAGCTCGTCGTCCTCGCTGATCACCTCGCCGGTCAGCGGGTGCAGCGTGGACAGCCGCTCGATCTCGTCGCCGAACATCTCGATCCGGATGGCGAGTTCCTCGTACTGCGGGATGATCTCGATGGTGTCCCCGCGCACCCGGAAGGTTCCCCTCGTGAAGGACATGTCGTTGCGGTTGTACTGCATGCCCACCAGATGGCGCAGCAGGCCGTCCCGGTCCATCGTGTCCCCGACCCGCAGCGTGAGCATCCGGTCCACGTATTCCTGCGGGGTGCCCAGGCCGTAGATGCACGACACCGACGCCACCACGATCGTGTCCCGGCGGGTGAGCAGCGAGTTGGTCGCCGAATGCCGCAGCCGCTCCACCTCGTCGTTGATCGAGGAGTCCTTCTCGATGTAGGTGTCGGTCTGCGGGACGTAGGCCTCGGGCTGGTAGTAGTCGTAGTACGAGACGAAGTACTCGACGGCGTTGCCGGGCAGCATCTCGCGAAGCTCGTTGGCGAACTGGGCGGCGAGCGTCTTGTTCGGCTGCATGACAAGGATGGGACGCTGTAGCCGCTCCGCGATCCACGCCACGGTCGCCGTCTTGCCGGTCCCGGTCGCGCCCAGCAGGACGGTGTCCTTCTCCCCCGCCTTGATCCGCCGTTCGATCTCCGCGATCGCCGCCGGCTGGTCTCCGGCGGGAACCATGTCCGTGACGACCTTGAACGGGGCCACCCTGCGCTTCAGGTCGGTTACCGGCCGCACGGCGCCACCTCCTCCCCGCCGCCGTGCTCCCCGCGGCGGCTCACCGTTCCAACTCTACGGCGGGGTCCTGACATTCCGGCCGGACGAACGGGGACCAGGCCCCGCGCGTGCGGGTTTCCGCGTCGTGCCCGGTACCCATCAGGATCAGGCGGCCCCCGGCACGCGGCAGCCGGCACGCGGCAGCCGGCAGGCGGCACGCGGCAGGCGGCCAATGCCACGGCGCCCGCGCGCCGATGCCAGGGGGCGGCCGCGCGGCGCTCCCGTCCGGCCTGAGGCGCGCACCCAGGCCGGCTGGCCGCCACCCGGCCAAACGGCGCGAAACGGCGGCGGCGTATGGTGGCCGCGGCACGTTCCTGTCGATGGCAGCGCCGTGAAGGGAGAGCCATGCTGCGGGTCGGGCTTACCGGCGGGATCGGGGCCGGCAAGAGCGAGGTGTCCAGGCGGCTGGCCGCGCTCGGCGCGGTCGTCCTCGACGCGGACAAGGCCGCCCGCGCCGTGGTCGAGCCGGGAACGCCCGGCCTCGCGCGGATCGCGGCGGCCTTCGGCCCGGGCGTGCTGCGCGCTGACGGCTCGCTCGACCGGGCGAAGCTCGCGGAGATCGTCTTCGCGGACGCGGCGGCGCGCGGCAGGCTTAACGCGATCGTCCACCCGCTGGTGCACGAGCACATGCGCGCCGCCGAGGCGGCGGCCGTCCAGGCCAACGGCGACGACATCGTCGTCGTGCACGACGTCCCGCTGCTTGCCGAAGGCGACCGCGGCGGCGAGTTCGACCTCGTGATCGTCGTGGACGTGCCCCCTGAGGACCAGGTCCAGCGGCTAGCCAGCCGGGGGATGCCCGAAGACCAGGCCCGCGCCCGGATGGCCGCCCAGGCCACGAGGGAGCAGCGCCTGGCCGTAGCCGACATCGTGATCGACAACTCCGGCACGCTAGCCGACCTGGACCGCCGCGTCGCCGAGGTCTGGGCCGACCTCCAGGCCCGCCGCGCGCGGAGGTGAGCCCGGGGCGCGGTGGAGTTAAGGCGCGTTCAGCCGGCGCCGCTCTCGGCGCCGGCTGAACGCGCCGCGCCTCCCGCAAGCCCCCGCGGCCCAGCCGACAGCGACGCTGGCCCGCCGTCCACGTCGGAACGTGTACGGCGGGCCAGGCACCACGCGTACGTTCGGCTGAAAATTCTCAGCTCTGGCCACCCGACAGCTTGTCGCGCAGGGCAGCCAGCGCCTCGTCCGACGCGAGCGTGCCGCCGGGAGCGCCGGAGTCGGAGCCCCGGCCGCCGCGCTGGCCGCGGCCGGAGGCCTGCCCGGACTGGCCGGCGCGGCCGGACTCGGCGCCGGCCGCGGCCTCTTCCTCCGCCCTGGCCCGGGACTCCTCCACCTGACGGCGGTGCGCCTCGAAGCGGGCGCGCGCCTCGGCGTACTGGCGCTCCCACTCCTCGCGCTGTGCCTCGTAGCCGGGCAGCCATTCGGCGGTCTCCGGGTCGAAGCCCTCCGGGTACATGTAGTTGCCCTGCTCGTCGTAGGTGGCCGGCATGCCGTACAGGGTCGGGTCGAACTCCTCGCCGACGGCCTCGCCGATCGTGCCCTCGTTGGCCTGCTTGAGCGACAGGGAGATCCGCCGCCGGTCCAGGTCGATGTCGATGATCTTGACGAAGATCTCCTCGCCCACCTGGACGACCTGCTCGGGGATCTCCACGTGGCGGTCGGCCAGCTCGGAGATGTGGACCAGGCCCTCGATGCCCTCCTCGACGCGGACGAACGCGCCGAACGGCACCAGCTTCGTCACCCGGCCGGGCACGACCTGGCCGATCTGGTGGGTGCGGGCGAACTGCTGCCACGGGTCCTCCTGGGTGGACTTGAGCGACAGCGAGACGCGCTCGCGGTCCATGTCCACGTCGAGGACCTCGACCGTGACCTCCTGGCCGACCTCGACGACCTCGCCGGGGTGGTCGATGTGCTTCCAGGACAGCTCGGACACGTGCACCAGGCCGTCCACGCCGCCGAGGTCGACGAACGCGCCGAAGTTGACGATGGACGACACCACGCCCTTGCGGATCTGGCCCTTGCGCAGGGTGTTGAGGAAGGTGTGGCGGACTTCGGACTGGGTCTGCTCAAGCCAGGCGCGGCGGGACAGCACCACGTTGTTGCGGTTCTTGTCCAGCTCGATGATCTTGGCTTCGATCTCCCGGCCGACGTAGGGCTGGAGGTCGCGGACCCTTCTCATCTCCACCAGGGACGCCGGCAGGAAGCCGCGCAGCCCGATGTCCAGGATCAGGCCGCCCTTGACGACCTCGATGACGGTGCCGGTGACAACGCCGTCCTCTTCCTTGATCCGCTCGATGGTGCCCCACGCGCGCTCGTACTGCGCCCGCTTCTTGGACAGGATCAGGCGCCCTTCCTTGTCCTCCTTCTGCAGGACCAGGGCCTCGATCTGCTCACCGGTCTTGACGACCTCGTGCGGGTCGACGTCGTGCTTGATCGACAGTTCGCGGGACGGGATGACGCCCTCTGTCTTGTAGCCGATATCGAGCAAAACCTCGTCTCGATCGACCTTGACGACGGTCCCCTCGACGATGTCGCCGTCGTTGAAGTACTTGATGGTTTGGTCGATCGCGGCGAGGAATGCCTCCTCGGACCCGATGTCGTTGACCGCTACCTTAGGGGTCGAGGTGGCTTGTGTGCTGCTCGTCATGTGTGGGTTGGCTCCGGATGCGGACAGGATAGGAATATTGCGCGCCGGGAACTTATGCAGTGAACGCGCGGGACTTGCCCGGCCGGGTCGCGGCCAGGGCACGCCCGGCGGCCGACCGGCGGGTCAGTGACCACGACAGACCGCACGAGGACACAGCGCAGCGTTCAGAATATGAAGTTCTCGCTGGCGGGTCAATTGCGACAGGCTACGACTCGGCCTCAGAATAGTGAACTGCGTCCGTGCAGCGGGTCTTGGCACCAGTTAGCAGAACACCTGGACCGGCGATCCTGTTCCCCGAGCCGGGCCCGCCGCGGCGGGGGCACCCGGTTCTGGCTCGCGGCCACGGCCGGCCGGCCGGCTCAGTGGTCGTCGTAACCGGGCCGGCTCAGTGGTCGTCGTAATGGCTGCATGGCCGACCTCCGCCGAGGGCAGATAATGCCCGTTCCGGCGCGCGTTGAGAGCCTAGCCTGCACTGCCCCGTGCGGACACCGCCCGCGGTCAGCCCGGCGCTGGCTTGCGGCCCATCCCCGCGTAGCAGGGGATCGGGTGCTCCGATCCCGGTCCCCGCCATTCGGGCAGCGGGACGATGCCCGGTTCTACCAGTTCCAAGCCGTCGAAGAATCGCTCCCATTCGGTCCGGGTGCGCAGGTTCAGCTGCGTCGGCATCCGCTCGTTCAGCCGCGCGGTGGCCTCGGTTACCCGGGCGGTGTCGATGTCGCGAACCGTATCGGACGCGGTGAGGTAGCTGCCCGCCGGAACCGCCTCAAGCAGGCGCCTGACGATGCCCCACGGGTCACCGTCGTCCGGGATGTACTGCAAGACCATCAGCGCCATGACCGCGACCGGCTTGCCGAAGTCGAGTGTTTCCGCCGCAGCGGCCAGCACCTTATCGGTGTCCCGGATGTCGGCCGACACGTACGCGGTGGCACCTTCACGGGTGCTGATCAGCAGCGCCCAGGCGTGGGCGAGCACCATCGGGTCGTTGTCGACGTAGACAATCCGGGCATCCGGGGCGATGGCCTGGGCCACCTGATGGGTGTTCTGCGCGGTCGGCAGCCCGGTGCCCAGATCAAGGAACTGCCGGATCCCCGCCTCGGCGGTCAGGTAGCGCACCGCGCGGCCGAGGAATGCCCGGTTGGCACGCACGCCGGGCAAGACGGCCGGGTTAGCGGCGATCACCTGCTCGGCGGCCTCCCGGTCAGCGGCGAAGTTGTCCTTCCCGCCGAGCCAGTAGTCGTACACGCGTGCGGGATGCGCCACGCCGGTATCCAGTGCCCGCAGGTCTGCGTCGGGGGACTGGTCCTCGGCGATTGGCTGGCTCTCAGCCATGACGTGCCTTCCCCTTCCGCGATCTCACCCGCCGATGCGGCACCCGGAAAATCCGTTATTTCCTGAAGTCTAATGTCGGCTGGCCGTGCTGCCCAGCAGCCGCAAGGCCTCGGACAGGGTGGCTGGCAGGGTCGGAAATCTGAGGTTTGCCGCGGTAACTGCCCACATCTGCCAGAACGGACCCGGCTGGCTCCCCGTGCCCGGCTGACTTACGCCGCCGGTCGAACCGGATTGCCGGCCGATCCGTTGCCACAGTCGAGGTTCCCGGCATTGGGCTGGTGAGGAATGCGGACCGACTGGCCGGAGGACGACGGCAGCCGCCCGGACGACGGCAGCCGCCGGGACAGCGGTGACGCGCCCGTGACAGGCGGGGCGGACGCGAACCGGGAGGGCAGCGCGGACGCGGTTCGGGGCGGACCCGCCGTCGGACCGGACGCCGGCAAGCGAACGGCCCGGGATCTGGAGTACCGGGCCGCGGTCGATGCCGTGTACCGGGCGCACGCCATCGACCAGGGATATGAGCGAGTCCGCGAGATCGAGGAGAAGACCGTCACCCCGGCGATGCGCCGCATCGAGGCCGAGGACTCCGGCCGCCACCTCGCCGGGCTGGAGCACCGCCTGAAGGGCAAGGACCGGCTCACCGAGAAGGTCACCTTCGACATCGCAA
Source organism: Trebonia sp. (assembly GCA_035294225.1). Classification (GTDB taxonomy): domain Bacteria; phylum Actinomycetota; class Actinomycetes; order Streptosporangiales; family Streptosporangiaceae; genus Trebonia. The sequence goes on along the minus strand of DATGLH010000075.1, from coordinate 1,350 downwards.
AGAAAGGGGTCACCGTCGAGCAAGCGCTCGGCAACGTGAAAGACGCGATCAGGTACACGTTCTGCTACCCGGAAGACCGGTATGCAGAAGGCGTGTACGCCGACTGCGGTCGGCTAGGCGCCGAAGGGTTCCGGCTCGTCGAACGGCGGAACTCGTGGGACAAGGAGCAGTACAAAGGCATCAACAGCCGGTGGCGCGTCCCCGGCAGCGGCCAGCTATTCGAGGTCCAGTTCCACACGCAGGCAAGCCTCGACGCCAAGGAAGAGACGCACTGGGCCTACGAGAAACTGCGGGTGGGCGTGCCGACGGCCGCCGAGCAGAAAGAACTTGAGGACTACCAGAAGCGGATAACCGCCCGGCTCCCGATCCCGCCGGGCGCGCCGGACATCCCGGACTACCCGTAGGAGACGCGATGACGAAGAAGGTCACCTACTACGCGATCGTCGATGACTACAGCAGCAGGGAGGAACCCGCTGGGGTCCTGCGCCGGACCGAGACCGAGGAAGGCCAGAACGACGAGCAGTTCGGGCATGATCTCGAATGGACATACAGCCCGCTGCTCTACTCATACGAGCGCGGGAACATGGACAACCAGTTCTACGAGATCAGCGAGGACGAGGCGAACCGGATCGTTGAGCGCATCCGCCGCACCGTGACCGGCGAACCCTAGCTGCCTACGGTGCCTTGCCATGCCTCGGCGAGCTCGGGGCCGGCCGCATCAACCTGGGCAAGGGTGGCCTGGAACCTCGCCCCTGGATCCTGTCGGCCCCGCAGCTGCGCCAGCGGCCGCTCAAGGAACCGGGTCGCCGCCTCATATGGCGGGCCGGCCGGTCTCATCGGCTGCCGCCCAGCTGGTGATGAGCATGAAGGTGATTCGAGCCACGCTGGGGACGGACCGCGACCTGCCTGCGAGATGATTGCCTCCTGGGAGAACGCGTCACCTGCCGGTCCTGAGCGCGGCCCGGGTCGCGGATGCCCAGTGCTAGGCGCCGGACAGCAAGGTCACGGCGGCCGGGGCGAGGCCCCCGGCCGCGCACCACGTGGTGAGGGCGAAAAAGCTGCTCGTCAGGGCGCGCAAGACCGCGCTGGTCACTGCCGCGTAGCGGGGTCTGCGCGGGCGGTGACGCCGAATTGCAGCCGGGAAAGCGCGGTCATGGCCAGGAAGAGCGTGAGCGTGCCGCCGCCAGCCGGGCTAGTGGGCGGCTTCCGGCCGGGCTAGTGGGCGGCCTCGGCCCAGCTGCGGCCGGTGCCGGTGGAGACCACCAGCGGGACGCGCAGGTCGGCCGCGCCGGCCATCTCCGATGTGACCAGGGAACGGACCGCGTCCAGTTCGCCCGGGGCGACCTCGAA
>DATGLH010000074.1:0-12924 GCA_035294225.1 Trebonia sp. | reverse complement strand
TACTTGTCTTCCGCGCCGAACAGGCCGAGCAGCGGGCAGGACAGGTCAGGCGTCTTGTCCACGAGCGGGCCGACCTTCAGCGGCATCCCCTCCGGCGGGGTGCCCACGACGAACGCGCCGTAGCAGTCCACCGCCGCGTCGAGCGGCAGGCTCACCGCGGCCAGGAACGACTGCCGGCCCCCTGAGCAGTAGCCGATCGTGCCGACCTTCCCGTTGGAGCTGGACAGCCCCTTCAGGTAGGCGACGGCGCCGGCCACGTCGCCGACCAGCCGCTCGTCCGGGACGCCGCCCGCCGCGCGCGCGACGGCCGCGGCGTCGTCCGGGCTGGCGCCAGGCGCCTCGCGCCAGTACAGGTTCGGCACGACCGCGTTGTAGCCGTGGACGGCGAACGTCCGCGCGATCTCCTTGGTCTGCTCGTCATAGCCCGGCATGTGGTGGATGACGACTACTCCGCCGAACGGTCCCGGCTGCATCGGCCTGGCCGAATAGGCCTCGATCGAGTCGCCGCCATGCCCGGTGATCATGATGCTTTCGGCAAGTATCGCGTCATACATGGATGATTCTCCTCGTTCGGTGTTCAGCGTGTTGTCAAGGCCTACTCGAGCCCTGGCGGCGCCGAGTCGAGCACGGCCCCGATCGCCTTCGCCAGAGCGCGCGCCGACTCGGCGCTGAGCTCCACCGCGACCCGAGCCGACGGTCCCTGCTCCGGGGCGAGGAAGTCGATGTTCAGCGTGTGACCGTACGGGGCGTGCACCGGGTGGTCGAAGTAGACGCTGGCGTCGGTCACCGTGAACCAGCCGGACGCCCCCTTGGCGCTGCCGCTGATCCCGATCTTCTCGGTTAGGTACGTACACATGGCAACGATCCTTCCCCTGTTGGCGCGAACCAGCCGGCTTGCCAGCCAGGTCCAGCCGCTATCATCCCACCTGACTCATTAGCGATGCTAATGAACCCGGCAGGTTGGCCGCGACTGGCACGGACCCGCGTGAAAGACGTGAAAGACTGGCAGCCATGGATTACGCCGCCGCAGAAGACAGGTACACCAGGCACCCCTACCGCCGCTGCGGCCGCAGCGGCCTGCGACTGCCCGCGGTCTCCCTCGGCCTGTGGCAGAACTTCGGTGACGACAGCCCCCTGGCGGTGCAGCGGGCGATCCTCCGCCGTGCCTTTGACCTGGGCGTGACGCACTTCGACCTCGCGAACAACTACGGGCCTCCGTACGGGAGCGCCGAGATCAACTTCGGCCGCATCTTCCGCGAGGACTTCCGCCCGTACCGGGACGAACTGATCATCTCCACCAAGGCCGGCTACGACATGTGGCCAGGGCCGTACGGCGAATGGGGGTCGCGGAAGTACCTGCTGGCCAGCCTCGACCAGTCGCTGCGCCGGATGGGCCTGGACTATGTGGACATCTTCTACAGCCACCGGTTCGACCCGGACACCCCGCTGGAGGAGACGATGGGAGCGCTGGATGCCGCGGTGAGGCAGGGCAAGGCCCTGTACGCGGGCATCTCCTCCTATTCTCCCGAACGGACGGTGGAGGCTGCGGCGATCCTCCGCTCGCTCGGCACCCCGCTGCTGATCCACCAGCCGTCGTACTCGATGCTCAACCGCTGGATCGAGGGCGGCCTGCTCGACGTCCTCGAGTCCGAAGGCGTGGGGTGCATCGCGTTCTCCCCGCTGGCGCAGGGCCTGCTCACCGCCAAGTACCTGAACGGCATTCCCGAGGGCTCGCGGGCCAGCCGGAACGGCTCGCTGTCGCGGGACCAGCTCAGCGAGAAGACGCTGGCGCACGTCCGCGCCCTGAACGGCATCGCCGCCGCGCGCGGCCAGACGCTGGCGCAGATGGCGATCTCCTGGGTGCTGCGCGACCAGCGGGTGACGTCGGCGCTGATCGGGGCGAGCAGCGTGGCCCAGCTCGAGGAGAACCTGGCCGCGGCGGCCAAGACGACGTTCACCGCCGAGGAGATCGCCGCGATCGACGCCGACGCGGTAGATGCCGGCATCAACATCTGGGCGGCTTCCAGCGCGGGCTGACTCCGCCTCCCCGCTCGCCTCCAGGCGCTTACCGCCCGCCTCGCCGCGCGCTATGCCGATGGCGCCATCGGCATGCTCTAGCCCGGCCGATGGCGCCATCGGCATGTGGGGGGGGCGGAGCGGGGAGCGGGACTAGCGGGACTAGCGGGACTAGACGGCCTGGGCGAAGGTGAAGAGGCGGGCGGGGTCGTAGGCTCGCTTGACCTGGGCTAGCCGCGTGTAGTTGGCGCCGTAGTAGGCCTGGCGCCAGTTGGCCAGGTCCGGGTCGGCATAGTTCTGGTACGCCTGGCCGCTGGCGTACGGGCGCATCGAGGACCAGAACGAGCGCAGCCAGGCGTGCTGGCGCTCGACGCCCGGCGAGGCCGCGCCGTAGTCCCAGTCGGTGGTGTACTGGGCGAGGAACAGCGCGTTCCGGTGCACGAACGCGGTCGCGGCCGGGGCGACCCGGTTGACCGCGCCGCCGAGCGCGTCGAACGCGACGCCGCCGACGCCGCCCTTCGCACCGGAGACGCGTTGCAGGCTCTCGACGCCGCGCAGCAGCGTGGCGATCCCGGCGCCGCTCAGCGGCCTGGTGAAGAAGTCGGACTTGGCGTACTGCGGCTGGCGGCTCAGCCGGCCGCCGGGGACCTGCCAGGGCAGATGGCATGCCTGCACGCCGGCCGAGGCGCAGCCCGCCTCCACGAGCATCGCGTGCAGGTAGGAGGCCTGCTCGAGGAAGTAGCCGGACGGGTGCGAGCCGACCATGGCGTACAGGCGGCCGAGCTGGTCCGCCGCGCCGCTGACGCTCCCCAGGTAGGTGCCGCCCACCTGGAGCGCCGGCACCCCGCCGCCGGGCGCCGCCGCCAGGTGGAGGTTGGACCAGAGCGCGTCGGGCGCGTGCGGCGCCCACGACTGCCAGGCGGCGATCACGCGGGCCGCCTGCGACCACGGCCAGGACAGGAAGAACAGCACGGGCGCGGGCGCGGGCAGCGTGCTGAAGGTAAAAGAGGTGACCACCCCGAAGTTGCCGCCGCCACCGCCGCGGCACGCCCAGAACAGGTCCGCGTGCTCCGTGCCGTTACAGGCAAGGACGGCGCCGTTCGCGGTGACGATCTGGACCGACTCCAGGCGATCGCAGGTCAGCCCGTACGCGCGCGCGACCACGCCGACGCCGCCGCCGAGCGTCAGGCCGGCGATGCCCACGGTCGGGCACGACCCGCCGGGCACCGCGCGGCCGCGGGCGGCCAGGGCATTGTAGAAGTCGATCAGCCGGGTGCCGGCCCCCACCGTCGCCGTCGTCCCGGAGAACCCGACCCCCGCCATCGGGGAGACGTCCACGACCAGGCCGGTGGTGGTGGAGTAGCCGGCGTAGCTGTGCCCGCCGCACCGCACCGCGACCGGGACGCGGAACTTGCGGACGAACGCCAGGCACGTGGCGACGTCATGCGGACTGCGGCAGTAGGCGATCCCGGCCGGGCTGATGCTGTCGAACCGCGGGTCGAACAGGCGGCGGGCGACCGTGTAGCTCGCCTCCCCCGGCCGGACCAGCGTGCCGGACAGGTCACGGGACAGCGCGGCCCAGTCCGCGGGGACAGGCCCGGCGGAGCGCGCCGCCCGGGCGATCCCGGGCGCCGCGAGCGCCGCGGCCCCGCCAGCGGCCATGCCGAGGAACGCGCGGCGTTTCAGCGCAGGCTCTCCATGAGTGCTCACGCTCCTGTGGACGCCGTAAGCGGCCTCTCGGTTGCGGGAAATCCCCCTGGCCCCCGGCCGGCGCCCCCGGAATGTCGCCGCCGCTCGCTAGCCTTGTTCCGCTAGGCAGATGAGGGGAAGGGGCCCGTGGTCACCTATCGGTCCGGGCAGCCCCGGCGGTGCCCCACGTCGGCGACCCGGAATGGGAGGAGGACATCCGGCGGCTGTCCGGCCTCAGCCGCGAGTTCGCCGTCCTGTGGGCGCGCCATGAGGTTGCCGACCCCGAGCCGCGCGTCCGCGCCATCGTCCATCCCAAGGCGGGGCCGGTCGCGTTCACGCTGACCGGGCTCCAGGTCCCGGCGATCCCCGAAGCGCGGCTGCTGGTGTACACGCCGGCGGGCGAGCGGACCCGGGACACGCTGCCGCTCACGCGGCGCCCCGCGGCCGGGCCGCCGGAACCGGCGGAACCCGGCGGCAGGCCGGCAAGGGCAACCGGGAACCTCAGTTGAGGAAGTAGCTGGCGCCGCCGGACTCGGGGTTGGTGACGAGCGCGAGGATGGTGATCGTGCCCGCGTGCGCGAACGTCAGCCGCAGCGTGATGTCCTTGCCGTCGTGCATCGGGCCGGCCCCGGTGATCAGCAGGTGGTAGCTGTCCGGGACCAGCTGCGTCATCGCGTGGGCAGGGATCGGGATGTCCGGCACGGTGCGCATGACCACGGGGGCGACCCCGGGCCGCTCCGGTGCGCGGAACTCCACGGTGCCGCCGACGCTGGTGGTCACCGAGACCAGCTCGTCGGCGGCACCGTTGTTCCTGATGTCGAGGTAGCCGACGGTTGTCTTGCCGGCCGGCTGCTGGATGTACGCGGCGGTCGCGGCGATGGACGACGACGAACTCGCGCGTGCCGATGAGCAGCCGGCCGCCGCGAGCGCCGCCAGCACGGCGGCGCTCGCGAGGCCGGCTGCCCGGTTAAGCCTTCGCACGCCCCTAGGGTATAGCCCGGGAGGCGGCGCGCTGCCTCCGGCCGGGTTCAGCCCGCGTTGTCCTGCACCTGCCGGGGAGTGACGTATGCGACCTGGACCAGCTGGCCGGCGGAGTTGAACCCGGACACCGCGAAGCCGCTGAAGGTGTTGTGGTAGGCGTTGAAGTCCCCGGGCCCGGTGGCCCCCTCGTAGTTGATCTTTTTGCCCGCCTTGAGCAAGGCGACGCACGAGGCGTAGGTGTAGCACTCGGTCCCCGGCGGGTTGGAGACCTTCGTGACGTAGTTCACCCATACCTTCGGGTCGGTGGAATGCGCGGCGGTCATCGCGAGCGCGGAGATGATCACCGAGTCGTACATGTTGTACGAGGAGCTGAGGATCTGCTTGGTGTGGTAGACGGCGTAGTAGTCGTCCAGGTAGTGCTGGTAGGCCTGCCCGCCCGGAGAGGCGCCCGATACCGTGAACAGGTATTTCGAGGCCTGCGGCTGTCCCATGGCCTTGGCGTAGCCCGGCGAGCCGAGCACGTCCTCGCCGACGACCGGGACGTTCAGGTCGCCGAGCTGGCGCATGTCCGCGAAGACGGTCGTCGCCGTCTGCTGGTCGAACGCGGCGAACACGACCTGGGGATGCCTGGCGAAGGCCGCGGTGATCTCGGAGCTGTAAGAGCTCTGGTCGGGCACCAGCGTCTCGTTGGCGACCACGGTGCCGCCCTGCCTGGTGTACGAGGCCGTCAGCGGCTGGACCAGGCCCTGGGTGTTGGCCGAGTTGTCGAAGATGTACGCGGCGCGCCTGTAGCCGTGGTGGATGGCGTAGTAGGCCATCGCGACGACCTCCGCCGAGTCGGAGGCGGTGGTACGGTACACGTATTTCTCGGTCATGTGGTCCAGCTGCGTGGTGCCGCCGATGACGTAGTCGACCACGTGGTTCGGGTCGAACTCGTTGATGACCGCCATCACCGTCAGCGAGTACGGGCCGACGATGAACGCCGGGTTGGAGATCAGCAGCTTGCGCAGCGCGGGCACGGCGTCCACCGCGTCGCCGGCGTCGTCCGCGCTGACGGACGTGAGCGTCTTGCCCATGACGCCGCCGTTGTGGTTGACGTCATAGACGGCCGCGGCGTCGCCGTGCGTCGCCCACGAGGGCAGGAACGCCTTCGTCCCGGTGAACGGGAGCAGCTGGCCGAACGTGATCGTCCCGCCGCCCGGACCGCGTCCGCCGCCGCTGCTTCCGCCGCCGGTTCCGGCCGCGGAGGAACTGCACGCCGCCAGCGCTATCGTCCCGGCGACGGCGAGCGCCGCGCAGGTGCGGCGCCGTGACCACGATGGTCTCATATATTCAGTCCTTTCTCGGGTTCGGGCCTTGCGGATGACGCCTCGTCGTGGCCGAGGAAGATGGCGGCCAGATCGAGCGCGGCTATTTCGGCGGATGCCCCCGACACGTGGTTGGCGCCGGCCACCAGCACGTACACGTGTCCGGCGCTGGCCAGCGCACGGTCGACGTTCTGCTCCACGGCGAGCGCCGCCGTGCCTGCCTGGGTGATGCGGGCGATCTGCTCCCAGACCACGGAGGTGTACGCGGGGGACAGCCCGGCCGTCGGCTCGTCCAGGAGCAGCACCCGCGGCCCTGCCGCCCGCGGCAGGGCCATGACCGACCTCGCCAGCTCGAGCAGCCGCTTCTGCCCGCCGGACAGGTCGCCGGCGTAGCTGTCGCGCAGGTCGTACAGGCCGAACGCGCGCAGCGTGCGCAGCGCCCGCTCGAGGTTCTCGCGCTCGGCCGCCCGCACCAGGGCCGGCCGGAGGAAAACGGACAGCAGCGACTCCCCGGGCTGCCCGGCGGGCGCGACCATCAGGTTCTCCAGCACCGTCAGCCGGCCGAACTCGCGGGATAGCTGGTACGTCCTGATCAGTCCCGCCCGGGCGATCCGGTTGGCCGGCCAGCCGGTGATGTCGGTCCCGCCGAGGCGCACCCGCCCCTCGTCGGCGGTCATCGTTCCCGCGATCAGGTTGACGGCAGTGGACTTGCCCGCGCCGTTCGGCCCGATGAGAGCGCACACGTGGCCTTCGGGTACGGAGAACGTGGCCCCGCGTACCGCCTGGACGCCGCCGAACGCCTTGACCAGCCCGGAGCAGGCGAGCGCGTTGTCAGCCACCGGCGGCGCTCCCTCCCGCGGAGCCGGGACTCGCCGGAATCCGCAGCAGCCGGGCGAAGTCCGCCTTGCGCTCCGGTATGAGTCCTGCGGCCGGAACCACAGCGTCGCGATCAGCAGCGCGCCGACGACCATGTTGTCGGTCTCCGGGATGAGGGCCGGGTTGCTCCCTATCTGGGGCAGGAACTCCGGCAGTTCGACGAAGATCACCGGGACGGCCAGGGACCCCGCGATCGCGCCCGCGTTGTTGCCGAGGCCGCCGATGATGATGGCGGCGAAGATCACGAACGTCTCGGGGGACAGCCAGGCGCTCGTGTTGAAGGCGCCGACGAACTCTATGAGCAGGCCGCCGCCGATCCCGGCGAAGAACGATCCGATGAGCAGCGACCGCATCTGGTAGCCGAACACGTTCTTGCCGAGTCCCCGGGCGACGTCCGGGTCGTCGCGGATCGCCCGGAAGGCACGGTCCAGCGGCGAGCGCGTGACCCGTCATGCCGGGCAGCCGGGTGGGGCAGCGCATCAGCGACATCACAGGGGTGCTGACCGTGGTGGGCAACCTCGTCGACAACGCCATCGACGCGGCGGCGCACGGGCCGGACCCGCGCGAGGCCGAGCTGACCCTTGCCGACGCCGGGCCGGACCTGCTGATCCGGGTGCGCGATTCGGGTCCCGGCGTCCCGCACCACATGCGGGAGCAGATCTTCATGGACGGGGTCACCACCAAGTCCTCGGCGACCGGCGCGCGCCGCGGCCTCGGCGTCGCCCTGGTCCGGCAGATCGTCGAGGGCAGGGGCGGGCTGATCAGCGTCGGCCAGGACGGCGGGGCGGTCTTCACCGTGGTGCTGCCAGGATGCCTCGCCGCCGGAACTGGCGCGGCCGCCGCCGGAACTGGCGCGGCCGCGCGGGAGCCCGTGTCATGATCCGCACGCTCGTGGTGGACGACGACTTCCGCGTCGCGGCGATCCACGCCGCCTACGTGAGCAAGGTCGACGGCTTTGAGGTCATCGCCGAGGCGCACACCGCCGCCGAGGCGGCCGGCGCGGTGGACCGGCTGCGTCCCGACCTGATGCTGCTCGATCTCTACCTGCCCGACGAGCACGGGCTGAAGCTGGTGAGCGAGCTGCGCGCCGGCGGGCATCCGCCGGCGGACGTGATCGTGATCACGGCGGCGAAGGACGCCGACAGCGTGCGGGCGGCCATGCAGGGCGGCGCGCTGCACTACCTGCTCAAGCCCTTCGGCTTCCCGGCGCTGCGGGACAAGCTGCTGTCCTACGCCCGGATGCGGACCCGGCTGGACGCGCTGCGCGAGGCGGATCAGCGTAACGTCGACCGCGTGTTCGGCGCCTTGCGGGCTCCCGACCAGCTGTCGGCCGCCAAGGGGCGTTCGGTGCACACCCTGGAAGCGGTGGAGCGGCTGCTGAGCGGGACCGGCGCCGACCTGTCCGCCGCCGAGGTCGCGATGAGCACCGGCATGAGCCGCGCCACCGCGCAGCGCTACCTCAGTCACCTGCACGAACTCGGCCGCGTGGACATCCGCCTGCGGTACGGCAGCGGCGGCAGGCCCGAGCACGGCTACCGCTGGCGACGTTAGCGCGCCTCGCCGGGGCGGCCGCGAGGCCAGTGGGCCCGGCGGCCCCACCTGACGGGGTTCGCGGGCCGCGGGCCTCATCCGGCGCCGGGCGCCGGCCCGGAGACCCGCGTGCAAGCCGTTGACAGCCGCATGCTTCACCTGTAAGTTACAACTGACAGGTGAAAGAAAATGACTGAGAATCCGACCAGCGAGGAACTGCTCGCCATGCTGACCGCCATCGCGCACCCGCTGCGGCTGCGGGTCATCGCGGAGCTCGCGCACGGCCGCGTGCACGTCAGCGAGCTGGCCCGCAGGCTCGGGATGTCCAGGCCGCTGCTGTACATGCACCTGGACAAGCTGGAGAAGGCCGGCCTGGTGAGCGGAACCCTTGAGCTGTCCGAGGACGGCAAGGCGCTGAAGTACTTCGACCTGGTCCCCTTCGAGCTGCGCGTCACGGCCGAGACGGTCGTCAGCGCGCTCGCCCATGACGACGGCAGCCACGCACGGGCTCTCGACACGGAGGAGAGCGGCAAATGACTGGAACACACCTGATGCCGGCGCTGGCGTCCGGCGGCACGAACTACACCGCGATCGGGGTACTGCTGGCGATCTTCGTGCCGATCTGCGCGGCGGTCGCGGTGATCGTCTGGAACTACTACCGGCTGCAACGGCACCGCGCCGACGCCGTCGCCATGGCTTCCTACCGCAAGCTGGCCGAAGAGGCCGTGGCGGGCATGACCGAACTGCGTGCCGAGATGGCCAAGCTCACCGAGCACGTCAGCGCCGTGGAGCAGCTCATGCGGGATGTGGGATGAGCGCCCTGCGCCTGCGCCGTGACCCGGTCCGCCTCCTGTTTTCCCGCGGCCTCTGGGCCGGCGTCTGGTACCTGCTCGCCTACCAGGTCGTGGGCTGGGTGCTGTTCGCGATCGCGCTGACCGCCGCCCTTACCGGCGCTGTTCTCAGCATCACCCTGGCCGGGCTTCCGGTGCTGGTCGCGGCCGCGGCGGCGATCCGCTGGTGCGCGGACGTGGAACGTGCCCGGCTGCGGCCGCTGCTCGGCGGGGTCAGGGCAGGCTACCGCGCGGCCGACGGGCACGGCCTTCGCGCGCAGCTCCGCGCCCGCTGGCGGGACCCCGCCACCTGGCGCGACGTCGCCTACCTGATCGGCCTGTTCGTCCCGCTGGCCGCGCTGGACCTCATCGTCTTGACGGTGTGGCTGGTGCTTCTCGCCGGGATCACGCTGCCCGCCTGGTACTGGGCCCCCTGGCAGACCGTCCACGGCGTGCGATACCACGGCTACCAGATCGGCTACTTCCCGAACGGCCCGCACGGCCACCCCGGCTACGGCCTCTACGCCGACACGCTGCCGAAGGCGCTGCTCGCCGCCGCCGTCTTCCTGGTCCTCTTCCTGCTGTTCAGCTACGTCCTGGCCGCGACCGCCCGGGCGCACGCCGCGATCGCCCGCGCGCTGCTCAGGGCACCCGAAGACCCGCTGCGGGAGGCGAAGGAGGTGCTCCGCCGCCCCGGCGTGCTCGCGACATTCATCCCGAACGAACGCTGACTGACTGTCCCCGCCCGCGAGGGTCCAGCTCACGGGCGGGGACCAGGCAGCGGCCGACTCCACCATCAGCACCTGCTCCGCCACAGAGAGGGATTCCGATGCGCCAGCCGCACAGTCCAGTATTGCCTAATTCACCCCGCGAAGCGCACGACTCGCCGCCCGGCCGCGCCCGGCCGAACCTGACCGAACGGGTAGCCGGCTGGAGTGCCGCGCACCGCAAGACCGCCGTCTTCGGCTGGCTGCTCCTCATCGCCGCCGTCTTCATGGCGGGTCAGGCGCTCGGCGCGAAGAACCTGCCCCAGTACGACGCCGGCCAGTCCGGCCAGGCGGAGCGCGTCCTGCACCGGGTCGCGCCGGCGCAGTACGACGCCTACGCCGAGACCGTCCTGATCCAGGCCAGGGCTCCGGGCGCCACCTTCGCCGCGGATCCGGCCATGCGCCAGGCGGCCTCCCAGGTGGCGGCGTCGCTGGCCGCCCTGCCGAAGTACGCGGCCGGCGTCAGGACGCCGCTGTCCGCCGGCGGCCAGGCGCTGGTATCGAAAGACGGGCGCAGCGCCCTCGTGACGTTCGAGGTTCCCGGCGACGTCACGAACATCGACCAGGCCGTGACCACTCTCCAGCACGCGGTCTCCGGCGTGCAGGCCCGGCACCCGGACCTGCGCGTCGCCGAGTCCGGCGACGCGAGCATCGCCCAGGCGGTCAACAGCTCGCTGAACTTCGGCAGGGCCGAGGCGACCTCGGTGCCGGTCACGCTGATCCTGCTGCTGATCGCGTTCGGCGCGCTGGTCGCGGCGGGCATCCCGGTGCTGCTCGCGCTGAGCGCGGTGACCGCGGCCATCGGGGTGCTGACGATCGTCAGCCACTGGCTGCCGGCCACCAGCTCCACCTTCGAGGTGGTCGTGGTCGTCGGGATGGCGGTCGGCGTCGACTACTCGCTGTTCTACCTGCGCCGGGAGCGCGAGGAGCGGGCCAGGGGACGTTCGTTCCCCGACGCGCTGCGCGCCGCGGCGCGCACCTCGGGCCGTACCATCTTCGTGTCCGGCCTGACCGTGATGGCCGCGATGTCCGGGTTGTTCTTCGTCGGCGGCGGCCCGTTCAGCGGCATGGCGCTCGGCACCATCGCCGTGGTCGGCATCGCCGTGCTCGGGTCGCTGACCGTGCTTCCCGCGCTGCTGGCGTGGCTGGGACCGAAGGCGGACGCGGGCCGGATCCCGTTCCTCGGCCGCAGGCGGGCCGCCGCCCGCCCGTCCCGGCTGTGGGCGGCGCTGGCCCGCCGGGTGGTCGCCAGGCCCGTGATCTGGGGCGGCGTCGCGGCGGTCGCGCTGCTCGCCCTGGCCGCTCCCGCGCTCGGCCTGCGGCTCGGCGAACCCGCCGTGGACGCGCCGAAGGACGCGGCCGTGGTGCGCACGATGGACGCGATTCACCAGGCGTTCCCGCAGGCCCCGGCGCCCGCCGAGGTCGTAGTGACCGGCACGGACGTCACCGGGCCGAAGGTGCTCGCCGCGGTGGGCGCGCTGCGCTCGCGTGCCGCGGCAGGCGGGGCGATCGGTGAGCCGGTTACCGCCACCGCGATCGGCGGCGGGCGCGCGCTCGTGGTCGGCGTGCCGCTGGCCGGGAACGGGGCCGATTCGGCCTCTGACAACGCGCTGCTGACCTTGCGCGACCAGATCCTGCCCGGCACGCTGGGCAAGGTGCCCGGGGTCAGCTACGCGGTGGCCGGGGACACCGCGTCGGTTTACGACGACATCCACGAGCTGCACGCCAGCCTGCCCGCCGTGTTCGCCTTCGTCGGCGTGCTCGCCTTCGTGCTGCTGCTCGCGGCGTTCCGGTCGGCCGCCGTCCCGCTGGTGTCGATCGCCCTGAACCTGCTGTCGGTGGGGGCGGCCTACGGGCTGATCACGCTGATCTTCCAGGACGGGCGGCTACAGGGCCTGCTCGGCTACACGTCGTTCGGCGGGATCATCTTCTGGGTGCCGCTGATGATGTTCGTGTTCCTGTTCGGGATCAGCATGGACTACCACGTGTTCATCCTGAGCCGCGTCCGGGAGCTGTGGGCCCGCGGCCGGTCCCCCGGGCAGGCGGTCGTCGGCGGCATCGGCTCCAGCGCGGGGGTGGTGACCAGCGCCGCCCTGATCATGGTGGCGGTCTTCTCCATCTTCGTCACCATGCCCCTGGTCGACCTGAAGATCCTCGGCGCCGGCACGGCGGCCGCGGTCCTCATCGACGCGACGGTCGTCCGCGGCATCCTGCTCCCGGCCGCCCTCGCCCTGCTCGGCGACCGCGCCTGGTCGCTCCGCCCTCGCCGGACAGCGGGCAGCGGCCAGATGGCGACGGCGAGGAGCGCGTAGGCGCTGCCGGTCATCTGCCGCCACCTCGCCCAGCGGAGTCCGCGGTTGCCGCGGTGCGGCAACCGCCGCCGCGGCGCCGCGGCGACGACGGCAAGCCCCGCCGCGGCGGCCACCAGGCCGCCGCGGCGGGGCGGCCCGGGGCCTGCGGGCCACCGGCCCCGCACGATGAGGCTTGCGGCCCGCGGGCCCCGTGCGGCGCCGGGCGCTTGGCAAGCACCTGACGGACGGTTACCGCAATCCGGGCATGAACTGGCCTGCGCCGCCTGGCGCGACACGAGAAGGCTCCATGAGCGTGGCCGGCCGGACCGGGCTTGAGCCCGGAGTCCGGGCACCTGGCCCGGAACGGGCGCGCGCTCGCCCGGCCGTCAGATGTCCGCCGCTGGCGCGGTCCATTCCCGGTGCCGCCGCCGCCACTGGCCGGCAGCACCGGGAAAGATGCCGGCCGGCGAGCATACGGCTTCCCGTCCGGGCCGCGGGCGCCGGCGGTCAGCCCCGTTCGATGGCGGTGCCGAGCAGGCCGAGCGGCGGCGAGCCGAGCTCCATCAGCGCGGCGTGGAAGCGGCGCAGCGTGAAACCCGCTCCCCAGGCGGCCCGCGCCCGGTCCCGCGCCCGCATG
>DATGLH010000073.1:0-8867 GCA_035294225.1 Trebonia sp. | reverse complement strand
GAGCGGGCCGACGGGGCTGCTTGGGGAGCGGGGGACCGTCAGCCCCGCCGGCAATTGAAACCATAGCCGTAGCTAAGTGGGCCATGCGATGGTTTTTGGCCATTCCGCGAGGCGCCGTAAGTTTTTTGCAATGTTGCTTTCCGTGATCGTCCCTGGCCGCGGGGATGCTCGTGGCGATTCGGCCGCCCGTGGCGATTGGGCCGCCCGTGGCGATTCGGCCGCCCGTGGCGATTCGGCCGCGGCGCGGGATCAGGCCCGGCGCGGGATCAGGCGGCCATTGCGCAGCGCCTCCGCGGCCAGCACTCCGAAAAGGTAGAAGTACGCCGCCTCCTCCTCTTCGAAGAAGCGCACCTCGTGCCGGGCGTCCTCGGCGCAGCTGAACACCTCGTACCCGCCGTCCGTCTTGAACAGGCACATGGCGCCGGTGACTTCCTCGTCGACGGCGTACGCCGAGCGCGGGATGTCGGCCATGTCAACCAGGTCGGCGAAGACCGCGGACATGGCGAGCCGCGGCTTGCGCGCGGCTCGCCGTCCGCGCACCGTGCCGGTCAGCTTGCTCAGGCTGGCGGCGGAGGACGACGCGCTGGACTCGGCTGCCGCGGGCGGCGACATCGCAGCCGGCTGTGCCGCGGCCGCCTGGTGTGTGCCGGGCAGGCTGGGCTCGGAGGCTGACGGCGGCGTCTGCGCGGGTTCGGTGGCCGGGCTGGCGGCCGGCATAACCGACGTCGCGGCCACGGCGGGCGCCGCGGCCTGAGCCGGCCCGGGTGCCTGAGCCGCCGCGGGCATCGCAGCCGACGGGGGCATCGCAGCCGGCGCGGGCATCGCAGCCGGCGCGGGCAGCACCGGGGCGGCGGCCTGCGCCTGAGGCTGCTGAGGCTGCTGGGCCTGCTGGACCTGCGGCGCCGATTGCGCCTGGGGAACCGGCTGGGCGGTCTGGAGCTGCGGGACGCCCTGCGGCGCCTGGGCGGCCTGCGGCAGAGCCCTTTCTTGCGGCAGAGCCCTCTGCGGCACCTGCGGCACCTGCGGCACCTGGGTCGCCTGGGCCGGATGGAAGGACGGCATGGGCTGCGGGAGCGCGGCCGGGGCATACTGCGGTCCGGCGCTGCCCAGCCCGTTGGCCGAAGGCTGCCCGAGCGCGTCGGCAGCGGCGGCGGGCTGCGCCTGCGCGGCGGGACCAAGGTAAGCGCCGTCCCCGTTCGGCTGCATGGCCCCGGCCAGCGGCTGACCGGGGCCCGGCTGCGTGCCGTCGGCGGCCAGCGGGCCGTAGCCGTTCTGCGGGACGTTGCCGTACCCGTTCGCCAGCCCAGCCGCGTTCCCGTTCGCCGCCGCGCCGCCGTGCGGCTGCGGCCCGTTCTGCGCGGCGGCTCCGTTACCCGCCTGGTAGTACCACATGCCGTTGGCGTCCGCGGCGGGTGACCCGTGCCATGCCGCGGCGACGGCGGGCGGCTGCGGGGAAGCCGCCGGCTGCGGCGCGCCCGCCACCTGCGGCGCGGCGGGCGGCTGGGAGCCGCCGGAAAACTGCGGTCCGGGCGTCTGCTGCTGCGGCCCGGTCTGCGCCCGCTGCGGCCCGGGTGCCTGCTGCGGCCCGGGTGCCTGCTGCGGCCCGGTCTGCGCCCGCTGCGGCTGGGCGCCGCGCGCGGGCAGCTGCGGCAGCGAGGGACGCTGACCCGCCGGCCCGCCGCCCGGACCGCCCGGCATCCGCCCCGGCTCGCCGGCGTTCAGCGCGCGCGGCAGCGTAGACAGCAGCAGCGCGATGGGGAACTCGTGCCGCTCCTCGGCCAGGTCGGTGACCTCCTGCCGGGGCACGACAACCTCGAACACCCCGCGGTCGACCTGCCAGTAGCCGAGCTGCCCCGCCCGCCGCTCGTCCATGCCCAGGTAGACGATGTGCAGCCGGTCGCCGAGATCGTCGAGCACCAGGCAGGGTTCGCCGTGATACGAACCGATCGGGCGGGACTCCCACAAGGCGTCGAGTTCGTTCAAGCGCACCTGCTTGCGCCAGATGCCGCCGGGGGCGGGAGAGAAGCCGTGTTCTTCGGGCGGCGGCGGGGCGGCGAACAGCGTGACGTCGCGGTCAGAGGGGCCGACGGCGGCCTGGTATGAGGCCCCGAGATAGGAGGCCATCAGCCGGTAACGCATTGCCATATCCCTCCCTCGCTGGCCGCCGCCAGGCCAGGCCGTCATACCGGGCGACCGGTTCCTCGCCGCCGTCTGTCAGCCTGCACAGGGCTGTGCCCACGGGTATCTGGATCGGCTCCAGATAGAATTCCACCCGGCTGGCAGGACCGCGCGTCGTAACGGGGACGTATCCGTCAATCTCCCTTGCCTGCCAGCACAGGAGGTACAACTCGGTCATGTCGGGCTTGAAGTCCGACCCCTCGTAGCCTAGGCCGAGGGCGTAGTACGCGTCTGCCGGGTTCCGGAGGACGACATCGCGTACCCGGTGCACGTACCCCGCGATGACGCTGCGCTGTCCGTTCATGTACGGTCCCACCATGCGGGGCGGTATCACCTTCCGCATCGGCGTGCCGGGAAGTATCCGCGCAGGCTGCGACGGCTCGCGTACAGCGGAACCCACCGACTGCTCCTTCCCGCCAGCGCCGATACCTCTGGTCCGCACACGCGGTCTGGTCAGAATATGTATACGTCGCCGCAGCTCATGAGGTTCCCATATCCGCAATGTGCGCTCAACTGATTCTGCCGTGGAGAGCGTCCGGAGCTACGGTAAAGTGCATCTTTCATAGAATTAATTACTTTCCGTCGCATGGTGGTGACTCCTTGAGTGGCCGAACGGCGATAGGGTCGCACATGTGCGACTGAGCAGACGTGACGGCGACACGGGGGAAGCCGACCAGCGGGTCAGCGAAGCGCTGCGCGCCTACGCGCGCGGCACCGGCAGCGAGCGCGCGGCGCTGGCCGCTCTCGCGGCGTCCAGGCTGCTGGTCCCGATCGTCGCCGTTCTCGCCGGGGCGAACGAGGACGGCACCGAGAAGGAAAGCGAGATGGCGCTGCCGACGCTGATCGGCAACGACGGCCGCAAGGCGGTCATCGCGTTCACCGGGATCGAGAGCCTCAGGCGCTGGAAGGACGACGCCCGCCCGGTCCCGGTCCCGGCGCACCGGGTCTGGGCGGCCGCGCTCGGCGAAGCCGACGCGGTGGTGATCGACGTGGCCGGCCCGGTGCCGCTGGCGGTAGAAGGCGCGCGGCTGCGGGCGCTGGCCAGCGGCGAGCCGCCGCCGCTGCCGCACGAGGATCCCGACATCCGCGCCGAGGTCGCCGCGGTGACTTCGGGGTTCACCCTCGCGCCCGGCGGCGGCGACGCTGACCTGGCGATCACCCTGGAGACCGCGGACATGGATCATGCCCGCGCAATGGCCCGGCAGATAGCGTTCCGGCTGAGCGCACGCTGCCGCCGCGGCATACAGATCAGGACATCTTGCCCGAACGCACGCGCCTGACTCCCGCCGGCTCCGGCTCGCCCCCGCCCGTTCGAGGCCGGTGGGCCACGGCTCTCCGACGACGAGCCCGCCGGGGAGGAATCCCCGCCGTTCGCAGCGGGGAGGACGTCAAAGTAAGGTAAGCGACATGTTTCGGTGGCTGACCGCGGGCGAGTCGCACGGCCGGGCGCTCGTTGCGATCTGTGACGGCGTTCCGGCGGGGGTGCGGATCACCAGCGGTGACGTGGCGGCGGCGCTAGAGCGGCGGCGGGCCGGATACGGCCGCGGCGCGCGGATGAAGTTCGAGCGGGACGAGGCGGAGCTCACCGGCGGCGTGCGGCACGGCGTCACGCTGGGCGGGCCGGTGGCGATCCGGGTGGGCAACACCGAGTGGCCGAAGTGGGAGACGGTCATGTCCCCGGACCCGGTGCCCGCCGCGGACCTTGAGGGGCAGGCCCGCAACGCCCCGCTCACCAGGCCGCGGCCCGGCCACGCGGACCTCGCCGGCATGCAGAAGTTCGGTTATTCCGACGCCAGGCCCGTCCTCGAGCGCGCCAGCGCGCGGGAGACCGCGGCGCGGGTGGCGCTCGGCGAGGTGGCGCGGCGGCTGCTCGGGCAGGCGCTCGGCGTGCGGATCCTCAGCCACGTGGTGGCGCTCGGCGCGGTGGCCGTGCCGCCGGGAACCGTGCCGGCTCCCGAGGACCTGCCCCGGATCGACGAAGACCCGGTGCGCTGCGCCGACCCGGCGGCGAGCGCCGCCATGGTCGCCGAGGTCGACGCCGCCCGCAAGGCCGGCGACACGCTAGGCGGGGTCGTCGAGGTCCTCGCGTACGGGCTGCCGCCGGGGCTTGGCAGCTTCACCCAGTGGGACCGGCGGCTGGACGCGCGGCTGGCCGCCGCGCTGGTGTCCGTTCAGGCGATCAAGGGCGTGGAGTTCGGCGACGGGTTCGCCACGTCCGGGCGGCGCGGGTCGGGGGCGCACGACGAGATCGAGATGTCGCCGTCGGGGGTCCGCCGGCGCACCAACCGCGCCGGCGGTATCGAGGGCGGCATGTCCACCGGAGAGGTGCTGCGAGTGCGCGCCGCGATGAAGCCGATCTCAACGGTGCCGCGCGCGCTGGACACGGTGGACGTGACGACCGGCGAGCCCGCCAAGGCGATCAACCAGCGCAGCGACGTCACCGCGGTGCCCGCCGCGGGCGTGGTCGCGGAGGCGATGGTCGCGCTGGTGCTCGCCGAGGCGGTAACGGACAAGTTCGGCGGCGACTCGGTGGAGGAGCTGCGCCGCAACGCGGAGGGCTACCTGAAGTCGCTGGTGATCTCGTGACAGCCGCCCGCAACCCCGCCAGCTCATCCGATCCGGCGAACCGGACCAGTCCCGCCGGCGACCCCGGCCACGCCGCGACCATCGTTCTCATCGGCCCGCCCGGAGCCGGCAAGACGTCGGTGGGCTCGCTGCTCGCCGCCGAACTCGGCGTGCCGTTCGCCGATACCGACGCCGAGGTGGCCCGCGCCGCGGGCAAGCCGGTGGGGGACATCTTCATCGACGACGGCGAGCAGGCCTTCCGCGACCTGGAGCGGGCCGCCGTCGCCCGCGGGCTGGAGGCGGCCGGCCCGGGCGGCGTGCTCGCGCTCGGCAGCGGCGCGGTCCTCGACCCGCAGGTGCGCCGGATGCTGGCCGGCCGCGTGGTCGTCTACCTGGAGGCCGGGTTCGCCACGGTCGCCAGGCATGCCGGCATGGACCGGCCGCGGGTCGTGATCCCCGGGAACCCGCGCGGCCGGCTCCGCGCCATGCTGGAAGAGCGTCGCGCCATCTACGCCGGGCTTGCCTCGATCACCGTCCCCACCGACGACATGGCGCCCGAGGAGGTGGCAGCCGACCTGGCCAAGCGGCTGCGCGCATGAGCGAGACCCGCATCCACGTCGGCGGCGAGCAGCCGTACGACGTGGTGGTAGGCACGGGGGTGTTCGGCACGCTGCCCGGCCTGGTCGGCAAGCGGGCGCAGACCGTGGCGGTAATCCACGCAGCCGGGCTCGGCGCGATCGCCCGCCCGGCCCGCCGCGTGCTGGCGGACGCCGGTTTCTCGGTGGCCGTGGCGGAGATCCCGGACGGCGAGGCCGCCAAGGACGTCGCGGTCGCCGCCCGGCTGTGGTCATGGCTCGCCGGCTGCCGGGTGACCAGGTCCGACTGCGTGGTGGGCATCGGCGGGGGAGCGGCGACTGACCTGGCCGGGTT
Organism: Trebonia sp.; assembly: GCA_035294225.1. Lineage (GTDB taxonomy): Bacteria > Actinomycetota > Actinomycetes > Streptosporangiales > Streptosporangiaceae > Trebonia. The sequence continues at coordinate 3,194 of DATGLH010000073.1, read as the reverse complement.
CGTGGCGGCTACCTGGCTGCGCGGCGTCCCGGTTGTGCTGGTCCCGACGACGCTGCTCGGCATGGTCGACGCGGCGGTCGGCGGGAAGACCGCGATCGACATCCCCGAGGGCAAGAACCTCGTCGGGGCGTTCCATCCGCCGGCCGGGGTTCTCGCCGACCTGGCGACGCTGGCGACGCTGCCGCGGCCGGACTACGTGGCCGGGCTGGCCGAGGTGATCAAGGCCGGGTTCATCGCGGACGGCGAGATCCTGCGGCTTGTGGCCGAGGATCCCGCCGCCGCGGGCGAGCCATACGGGCCGCACACCCACGAACTCGTCGAGCGGGCGATCCGGGTGAAGGCGTCCGTGGTGTCCGCCGACCTGCGCGAGGCGGGGCCGCGGGAGATGCTGAACTACGGCCACACGCTCGGCCACGCGATCGAGCGGCTTGAGCGCTACCGGTTCCGGCACGGGGACGCCGTGGCGATCGGCATGGTGTTCGCGGCGGAGGTCGCCCGGCTGGCCGGCCATCTGTCGGCGGCCGACGTGGCGCTGCACCGGGAGGTGCTCACGTCGGTGGGGCTGCCGGTGTCGTATCCGCGCGCCGCCTGGCCCGAGTTGCGCGAGACGATGAGCCTGGACAAGAAGTCGCGCGGTGCCCGGCTGCGGATGGTAGTCCTGGATGGCGTGGGGAACCCCGTCATCCTGGACAGCCCGCCGGAGTCGATGCTGGCCGAGGCATACCAGGCGGTGGCGGCGTGAGCCCGGCGGGGACGTCCGGCGCGGCCCGTAAGGTGCTGGTGCTCAACGGGCCGAACCTCGGACGGCTCGGCAAGCGCGAGCCGTCCGTGTACGGCACGGCGACCTACGCGGACCTGGTCTCGCTCTGCCGCTCGTCCGGCAGGGAACTCGGCCTGGACACCGAGGTCAGGCAGACCGATGCCGAAGGCGAGCTGATCGGCTGGGTGCATGAGGCGGCCGACGCGCGGCTTCCCGTGGTGCTGAACGCCGGCGCGCTCACGCACTACTCCTACGCGCTGATGGACGCGCTGAAGATGCGCACCGCGCCGCTCGTGGAGGTGCACATCTCCAACATCGCGGCCCGGGCCGGCGCCGAGCCCTTCCGGTCCCACTCGGTCATCACGCCGGTCGCGGACGGAATCATCGCGGGCTTCGGTTTCCGGTCCTACGCCCTGGCCCTCCGCGCGATCGCCGCCCTCATGGAGCCAGGACCACCATGATCGTCCTCGTCGGATTCATGGGCGCGGGCAAGACCACGGTGGGCCGCATGCTCGCCGACCGGCTGGGGCTGCCCTTCGTGGACAGTGACCTGGTCATCGAGCAGCGGGCCAGGCGGTCGGTGCGGCAGATCTTCGCCGAGGACGGGGAGGCCGCGTTCCGCGACCTGGAGCATGACGTCGTGGCGAGCCTGCTCGACGGCCCGGACGCGGTGCTCGCGCTCGGCGGCGGCGCCGCGGACCGTCAGGACACCCGCGACCTGCTGAAAGCCGCCCAGGTGGTCTACCTGCAGGTGGGCTTCGCCGAGTCGATGCTGCGGGTGGCGGGCGACACCTACCGGCCGCTCCTGGCCCGGCCGGACGTCGGCAAGCTGTACCAGCGGCGGCTCGCGGTCTACGGCGAGGTGGCGACGCTGACCGTGGCCACCGACGGGCGGCGGCCGGAGGCGATCTGCCAGGAGGTCATCTCCCGGCTGGTCGCGGTCCCCGCCGTCCCGCCCGGCACGTCGACGATCCTGGTGTCGTGCACCGGCGGCACCTACAACGTGCACATCGGGACCGGGCTGCTCGGCCACGCCGGGCGGCTGCTCCCGTCGCTGCCGTACGCGAGGACCGCGGTCCTGCTCGCGTCCGCGCGGGACAAGGACGCGGCCGCCGCGCTGGCCCTCGCCCTGGCGGGCGTGGGGCTTGAGCCGCGCGTGCTGGAAGTGCCGGACAGCCAGCGCGCCAAGGACCTCGGCACCGTGGCCCAGGTGAGCAGCGACCTCGCGGACCTCGCCGTGCACCGGGATGACCTGATCGTCGGGGTGGGCGGCGAGGTCGTCTGCGACATCGCCGGGTTCGTCGCCAGCACCTACAACCGGGGCATGCCGCTGGCGCTGGTGCCTACCACGCTCGCCGCCCAGGCCGACGCGTCAGTGGGCGGCAAGGCGTCGCTCAACCTGCCGCAGGGACGGAACCTGATCGGCACCGTGCACCAGCCGGTCGCCGTCATCTCCGACGTCGGGCTGGCCGCCGGCCAGCGCCGCGAGTATTCGGCAGGCCTGGCCGAGATGGTCAAGCACGCGCTGATCAGCGGGGGCGAACTCGTGGGGCTGCTGCGCGGCAAGGCACGGGAACTGCGCGCCGCGGACGTCGCGGTGCTCGCCGAGGTGGTCGCCCACAGCGTCCGGGTGAAGGCGGACATCGTCAGCGGCGACGAGCGCGAGCAGGGCGACCGGCTCTACCTGAACTACGGGCATACCTTCGGCCACGCGATCGAGCAGGTGAGCGCTCCGGACACGGCCGATGACGGCGAGGCGGTCGCGCTCGGGATGATGGCGGCGGCGTACCTCGCCCGGCGCCAGGGACGGATCACCGATGAGCTGGTCGGATTGCACAAGGACTTGCTGAGCGCGCTCGGCCTCCCGGTGTCGGGCCGGTTCAGCCTCGCCGACCTGCGCGAGGCGTGGCTGCGGGACAAGAAATACCGGGGAAGCGCCCGGTTCGTCGTGCTTAACGGCCTGGGCCGGCCCGCGGCCGGCGTGCCCGCGGACGAGGAAAGCCTCGGCGCCGTCCTGGAGGATCTGGCAGCGTCCGCATAGGTCACCGCACGATGACCGGGCGGCGGCGCGACGCCGGGCAGGGCGACGCCGGGCAGCGTCAGGTTGTCCCAGCCCGGTCACCCGCGTGACAGGCGCCTGCGTGCAGCTATGAACTAACCCGATAGTCCATTACTGGCGTCCGATAGACTCGGTGCCCGTAAGGCCTTGCTATCGCACTGCCATAGAGCGCTATGGTCATGGCCGGAGGCGGGAACTGAGTATGACCACCATGTCGCGGACGACCGAGCATGAGCGGCAGCGTGATCCGGAGCGGACCCGTCAGGAGATCCTTGACGTCGCGCTCAGCGAGTTCGCGAGGAACGGCTACTCGGGGGCGCGGGTCGATGAGATCGCCGCCCGGACCCGCACGACCAAGCGGATGATCTACTACTA
>DATGLH010000072.1:0-36501 GCA_035294225.1 Trebonia sp. | reverse complement strand
AGCTCAGCGGGAAACGGCTCCAGGTAGGTCTGTCCGGCGAGCCAGGGCAGCCGGCCGTCGCTGGCGTAGTGGGCGAGGATCGCGACGGGCACGCTCAGCGGAACCGCGCCGCGCCGATAGGACTCGATCCTGGCCACCAGGTCAGCGCGCCGCCGCGGGTCCAGCTGCCTGCCGACCCGGCCGATCGCGTGGTACAGCGCGTTGGCGTTGCGGCCCCGGCTGGCCCTCGCGCTCATCGCCGCCTGGAACACGTCACGGTAGGCGGCCTCGGTCGCCTGCCGCGGTGCGCTGCCGGCCGCGGCGACGACCGATCCCGCGCCGCGGTAGCGCACGGGATCGTGCGCGAGCAGCTGGAGCTTGTGCGCGGCGTGGAACGACACCAGGTCGCGCGGCCGCCACGGCCCGGAGAAGAGCGCGCGCAGGCGAGCGAAGGCGAACACGCGCTCGGTGAACTCCTCGCGCAGCACCGCGTCGTTGAGCCGTCCCTCGTCTTCCACGGGGAGCAGGGGGAAGCGGGCGATCATCCGCTCCGCGAACACGCCGCGCCCCCGGTGGTCGGACGGCTGGCCGCTCGGCGCGTAGCGGGGGATGCCGTGGATGCCGCAGCTCGGCGACTTGGCCTTGAACACGTACCCGTCGAGGCCGGCGGGCAGCGGCAGCGCGGCCATGGCGGCCGTGTAGTCAGCGCCGCCGCTGCGGCTGACGAGGCGGCCGCCCTCGGTCAGCCGCAGCGTCTCACGCGGAGCGCCGAGCCCGATCTCCATCTCCGGGCAGTACGGTACCCAGTCGACGTGCGGATCGAGCTCGTCGGTGAGGAACCGGCAGCGGCTGTGGCCGCCATTGAACCGGACCGGCTCGCCGAGCAAGCAGCTGGAAACTCCGATACGAGGCCTGCTGTCCATCACGGGGCCCTTCCTGATCGGCATACTGTTTAGGTTCGGGAACGCAGTGCGCCAGGGGGCCCGGTGGATGTCGCGATCGTGCTCTTCACCCGCGATCTGCGGGTCCATGACAACCCGGTTCTGGCACAGGCATGCGCCCGTGCGCGGCAGGTCGCGCCCGTGTTCGTGGTGGATCCGGCGCTGGCCGTCCCGCCGAACCGCGGCAGGTTCCTGGCGCAGTCGCTGGCGGACCTCAGGGGCGCGCTGCGCGAGCGCGGCGGGGATCTGCTGATCCGCCACGGCGACCCGGCGGCCGAGGTCATGCGGCTGGCCGCCGATACCGGCGCGCGGGGCGTGTTCGTCGCCGGCGACGTCACCCGTTACGCCACGCGCCGGCAGCGGAAGCTGGAAGCCGAGTGCGCCCGGCACCGGCTCGGGCTGACCGTCACGCCGCAGCACGCGGTCGTCCCCGCCGGGGAGGTGAGACCGGCGGGAGGCGGCCACTACCGGGTGTTCACGCCGTACTGGCGTGCCTGGCTGTCCGCGCCCTGGCGGCATGAGCACCCGGCACCAGAGACGATCGCCATGCCCGCTGCCGGCGAACCGGGCGATATCCCGCACGTCGGCGCCGGGTATTCGCCCGGCCTCGCGCCCGGCGGCGAACGGGCGGCGCGGGAGCGGGCCCGGCACTGGATGGAGGACTGCCTGGCAGGCTATGCGGACACCCGCGACAACCTGGCCGCCGACGCGACTGCCCGGCTCAGCGCGTACCTGCGGTTCGGATGCCTGTCGGCGGTGGAGCTGGCGCGGGCCGCGCGGGCACGGCCCGGAGGAGGGGAGTTCTGCCGGCAGCTGGCCTGGCGGGATTTCTTCCACCAGGTCACGGCCGCGTTCGACCGGATCGGGGAGGCCGACTACCGTCCAGGCCGCCAGGCGTGGGCGGAGGACCCGCGGGCACTGCGTGCGTGGCGGGACGGCCGTACCGGGATACCCGTCGTGGACGCGGGAATGCGGCAGCTCGCCGCCGAGGGGTTCATGCACAACCGGGCACGGATGATCACGGCGTCGTTCCTGACCCGGACACTGGGCATCGACTGGCGTCACGGGTACCGGCACTTCGGCGCGCTGCTGGCGGATGGTGATGTGGCGTGCAACGCCGGCAACTGGCAATGGGTGGCGGGGACCGGCAACAACACCCGGCCTGGCCGGGTCATGAATCCGCTCCGCCAGGCACGGCGGTTCGACCCCGGCGGCGAGTACGTACGCCGGTACGTGCCCGAGCTCGCCGGACTTACCAGGCATCACATCCACACTCCGTGGCGGCTCCCCGCGGGCGAGCGGGAGCGGCTCGGCTACCCGCCGCCGCTGGCGGACATCGGCTAGGCACGCCCGCGCTACCCGCCGCCGCTGGCGGACATCGGCTAGGCACGTCCGCGCCGCGGCGGCAGCGGGATGAATCCGCTGGTCCGCGCCACGTACTCGGCGTACCCGGGACGGTTGCCCATCATCCGGCGTTCGGTGAGCCGCTGCCCGGTCCCCCTGGTCAAGACGACGGTCATCAGAACCGGGGAGACAACGGTCGCGAGCTGCGCCGGCGATGCGTAGCTGATCGCGAACAGGCCCCACCACATGCACGCGTCACCGAAGTAGTTCGGATGCCGGGTATACCGCCACAGCCCGCGGTCCATGACCTGGCCGCGGTTCGCCGGGTGCGCGCGGAACCTGGCGAGCTGCCAGTCCCCGATAGCCTCGAACGCGAAGCCGGCGATCCAGATGAGCACGCCGGCGACCGTGATCGCGCCGGGCCGTCCCGGCTCGGGCATCCCCGCCTGGAGCGGCAGGGTCGCCAGCCACAAGGTCAGCAGCTGCGGCAGGTACACCACGCGCAGCGCATAGCCGTTCCGGCTGCCCGGAGCGCGGGAAAGCAGATCCCGGTAACGCGGATCCTCGCCGGCTCCGCGCGCCCGCGCCGCCACGTGCAGCGCCAGCCGGGTCCCCCAGATCACGGCCGCGATCGCCAGCAGCCACCGGCGGACCGGGGTGCCATGGCCGGCGGAGGCCAGGAAGCTGGCCGCTCCCGCGACGGCGATGCCGGCTCCCCAGGCGACGTCCATGACGCTGTGCCTGCCCGTCCGGACACCGAGCACGAACGTCACGGCCAGCAGGGCCAGCAGCGATCCCGCGGTGACCAGGTACGTCACGAGCGCCTCGCCGCGAGGATCTGGTCGACGCCCATCCGCCCCTCCTCGAAGGCGAGGGCACCGCCGGCCAGGTACAGCCGCCACGACCGCGCGCGCTCCGGGCCGAGGATGGCCTCCGCCTCGGTGAAGCCCCGTTCGAGGTTCTCCAGCCAGGCGCGGATCGTGCGCACGTAGTGGGGGCGCAGCGATTCGACGCTCAGGACTTCCAGGCCCGCCTTCTCCAGCAGGCTCACCGTCTCCCCGACCGGCCGCATATGCATATCGGCCGCGACGTACGACTCGATGAACGCGCCTCCGCCCGGCGCGCATGCCCCCCGGGACATCTGCTGCACCAGGACGCGCCCGCCCGGGCGGAGCCGGTCCCGCAATCCGGCGCAGAACGCGGGGTAGCCGGCCGCGCCCACGTGCTCGCCCATCTCGACCGAGGCGATGGCGTCGTAGGAGCCGCCCGCCGGGTCGCGGTAATCCTGGACCCGTACCTCGGCCAGGCCGCCGAGGCCCAGCCTGGCGAGGCGCTCGCGGGCATAACGCCCCTGCGCGGCGGCCAGGGTGACCGCGGTTACCCTGGCGCGGCACCGCCCGGCGGCGTACACGGCGAGCGAGCCCCACCCGCATCCCAGGTCGAGCAGGCGGCTGCCCTCCCCGAGGCCGAGCTTGCGGCAGATCATGCCGAGCTTGTCGCGCTGCGCGTCGGCGAGGCCGTAGCCGGGGTCGTCCCGTGTCCAGTACGCACAGGAATAGGCCATGGACGGGTCGAGGATGAGCTGGTAGAACGACACGGGGATGTCGTAGTGCCCGGCGATCACCGCCTTGTCCCTCGCGCGGCTGTGCGGCCGCCCGCGATGCCGTGATTCGCACGCTGGCGGTGCCGGGGGAGGTCCGAAGGCCCCGAGCCGCCTGGCGGCCAGGACCGCCGTCAGCGCGAGGCCCGCCCGGTTAGCCGGGCCCGCGGCGCGCCCGCCGCGGATGGCCTGCCGGCCGCGGCGCAGCCCCTCGGCAAGATCGCCCTCGACGTCGAGGTCGCCGCTGACGTAGGCACGTGCCAGCCCTAGTTCGCCCGGGCGCCACAGCACGCGGCGCAATGCCCGGGGAGAGCGGAGCACCACCACGGGCGTGCCCTCCGGGCCGGCTTCACTGCCGTCCCACGCACGGACCCGTACCGGCAGGCATACGCCCGCGCGGGCGGCGGCCCGGGCGATCGCCTGCGCGGCGGTCATCGGGCACGCTCCAGCGTCAGGTGACGGACGTCCAGGTACCCGCAGCGGAAGCCGGCCTCGGCGTAGCAGAGGTAGAAGAGCCACATCCGGATGAAGACCTCGTCGAAGCCGAGCGCCGTGACATCGGCCTCACGGGCGCGGAACCGCTCGCGCCAGATCCGCAGCGTCTCGGCATAATGCGCGCCGAAGCCCCAGTGCCCGGTGATCCGCAGCCGGGTGCACCGGCTGAGGCTGTCTTCTATCGCCGTGACCGAGGGAATGAGCCCCCCGGGGAAGATGTATTTCTGGATCCAGGTGTAGGTGCGGCGGGTCGCCAGCATCCGGTCGTGCGGCATGGTGATGGCCTGGAGCACGACACGCCCGCCAGCGGCCAGCAGCCGGTCCAGCGTGGCGACGTACGCGTCCCAGTACCGTTCGCCGACCGCCTCGATCATCTCTACCGAGCAGATGGCGTCGAACTCGCCGTCCACGTCGCGGTAGTCCCGCAGTTCCACGGTTACCCGCCCGGCCAGGCCGGCCTCGGCGACCCGCCGGGCCGCCAGTTCCCGCTGCCGCCGGGAGAGGGTTATCGTGCGGACGCTGGCGCCGCGCCGGGCGGCCCGGATGGCCAGTTCGCCCCAGCCGGTTCCTATCTCCAGCAGGCGGCATCCCGGTCCCACGCCCGCCAGGTCGAGCACCCGGTCGGCCTTGCGCCGCTGCGCCTGCCCGAGCAGGTGGTCCTCGGCGGCGAGCGTTCCGTCCTGGCGGGTCTCGAACAGCGCCGAGGAGTATGTCATGGTCTCGTCGAGGAACAGGGCGAAGAACTCGTTCGACAGGTCATAGTGCCGGCTTATATTGCGCCGCGCGCCCGTTATGTCCTGCTCGTCGGCTGCCGGCTGGCTGCGCACGGCGATGCGGCGGGCCCGCTGCAGCAGAGGCGGCACCAAGTCGCCGACGTGCGAGGCGAACACGGTCAGCAGGCCCGTCAGGTCCGCGCAGTCCCAGTCGCCGGCCTGGTAGGACTCCCCGAAGCCGATCAGCCCCCCGGCGCCCAGCCGGCCGAAGAAGGCACCGGGATCGTGCAGGACCATGACGGGCGCGGCGGCCGAGCCGGCGCCGATCGTGCGCCCGTCCGGCAGCCGTACCCGTACCGGCAGCCGGCGCACTGCCGCGGAGAACAGGGCACGGGCGACGGCGGCCCGCACCGGCGAGCCCGGCTTGGCGGCGACATCGGGCCACCGGCCGGGGTCGGCGGTCCAGCCGGCGGCGTGCTGCGTGCTGATCACTAGACCCCCCTCTGGCAGACATGGGGCGGCCGGGGCACCGGCCGCAGCCCGCGCAGGTACAACTTCACGCCCTGCCACCTGATCCGCGCGGAGACCATGGCCGGCGCCCAGGGGTGCCGGATAGCGGCCCGGAGCAGTGCCCGGGTGCTGGCTCGTGCCGCGGTGCCGCGCACAGCGGCGGCGAACCGCGTTCCGCCTGGCCGCTCCAGGATCACGCTCAGCGCCAGGCGCGGCCCCGGGCGCGGCAGGCTCATCCGGTACCAGCCGTCGACCGGGTAATACGGGGAAACGTAGAACGCCTTCGGTACCCGCGCCCGTCCACGGTCGTCGGTGCGCAGCAGGTAGGCATGCCGCTGGCCGTAGGTGTTGTGCACCTCGGCGATCACGCAGCCGAGCGTGCCGTCTGCCCGGTGGCACCAGAAGAGCGTCAGCGGGTTGAAGACGTATCCCAGCATCCGGGCGTGGGCGAGCATCAGCACCCGGCCGCCGCGGACGTCGATGCCATGCCCCCGCAGGAAGTCATCGACGTTCGCGCGGATGGAGCGCGCCGGGTCGCCAAGGTGATCGCGAGCCTGGAAAGCCGCGAGCACCCCGTGCCTGGGAAGGTCATCGAGGTCGACGAGCCAGAGGTAGGTGCGGTAGCTGAAGGCGTTCCGCACCGGCGTGAGCCTGGCATGGAAGATCCGGCACTCGTATATCAGCGGCCCGTGCGGCATGCCGGTCACCAGGTGCCTCCCAGGGCGCGCGCCGCGGCAACCCCGGAACGGCAGCCGTCCTCATGGAATCCCCACCCCTGGTAGGCGCCAGCGAAGCTGGTGACCGGGGTGTTCAGTCCGGGCAGGCGCCGCTGCGCGGCGACCGACTCCCGGGTGTAGGCGGGATGCGCGTAGTCCATCGTGGCGATGACGAGTTCCGGGTCCACATCGTCGGCGCCGCCCAGCGTGACGATGTAGCCGGGATCGGGCGGCAGGCCCAGCAGGCGGTTCAGGTGGTAGCTGATCCGGGCACGCCCGCTGCCCGTCCCGCGGCAGGCCAGCGAGTAGTTCCATGACGCGCGGGTCGCCGGGCTGGCCGGGAGCAGCCGGGAATCGGTGTGCAGCACCGCCCGGTTGGCCGTGTATCCGAAGGCCCCGAGCACGGCCTTCTCGGCGTCGGTGGGCGGGTCCAGCAGGGCAAGCGCCTGATCGGGGTGCGTCGCGATCACCGCGGCGTCGAATCCGGTTTCCCTGCCCGAGGCGTCGCGTACTTCCACCCCGTCGGGGTGACGGCGGACTGAGCGCACCGGCGCCGAGAGCCGTACCTCGTGCAGCCGGGCGGCGATCCGCTCGACGTAGCGGCGGGAACCGCCCCGGACGGTCCGCCATTGCGGCGAGCCGGTGACCGACAGCATGCCGTGGTTCGCCAGGAAGGCGAACAGGTACCCGGCGGGGTAGTCCATGGCCGTGCCGGGCGGGCACGACCAGACGGCGGCCACCAGCGGTATCGCGAAGTGTGCCGCGAAGTACCCGGAGAAACCGGCCGCGCGCAGGAACTCCCCGACGGGCAGGTCGCCGGAGGTCCCTGTCTCCAGCACCCGCCTGGCGGCCCGGTGAAACCTCGGTACCTCCGTCAGCATCCGCAGGTAACGGACGCCGCCGCGCGGTACGCCGGCACCGAGACCCGCCACGCCGCGCTTGCCCGCGTAGCGGACGCCGCAGCCCGAGCAGCTCACCGACATGCTCATGTCTGATGCCCGGGTGGTCACGCCGAGTTCGGCGAACAGCCGGGTGAGCAGCGGGTACGTCCGCTCGTTGTAGACGATGAACCCGGTGTCGACCGGAAGGCGGCCGGAGCCGACCAGGTGCGTGTCCGCGTGGCCGCCGAGCCGGTCATCGGCCTCGAACAGGGTAACCCGGCCGGTTCGCGACAAGATGTACCCGGCCGTCAGGCCGCTGATCCCGCCGCCTATGACAGCGATGCTGCGTTCAGCCATCCCCCTCCTCTCGTCGGCGCCGTCATGTCATTCGGGACGGAAGCGGCTCCGGATTGGCCGGCCGCGGTTCCCGGCCCAGGACATGGCGCAGCGCGCTCTCCAGGCGGGGGTGGCGGAAGGAATGCGAGGCCGCGGCGAGGAGCGCCGGGCGGACCCGCTGGCTCGCCAGCGCGATCTCCCTCGCCCCCTCCGCGCCCAGCAGCAGGCGCGGGCCGGCGGCCGGCACGGGCAGCGACGCGGGGCGGCCGAGTACCCGCCCCAGCACGCGCGCGTAGTCCGCGCTGCGCAGTTCGCCGGGTGCCACCGCGTTCACCGGACCGGAAATCGCCGGATCGGTGAGCGACCGCAGGTAGATGTCCAGCAGGTCGTCCAGGCCGATCCATGGCAGCCACTGCGAGCCGTCGCCGAGCGGCCCGCCCAGTCCGGCTGAGAACAGCGGCCGCATCAGGGCGAGCATGCCGCCGAGCGGGGACTGCACGATGCCGGTGCGCACCCGGACCGTCCTGATTCCGGCGGCCTCGGCGGGAGCCGCGGCATCTTCCCACGCCGCGACCACGTCGGCGAGGAATCCGGTGCCCCGTTCGCTGTGCTCGGTCAGGACCTCGTCGCCCCGGTCGGGCCCGTAGATCCCGACCGCGGACGCCGTGACGAACACGCGCAGCGAAGCGGGACGCTTCGCGGCCAGCGCGGCGAGCCCGCGGGTAGGGCCGGCCCGGCTGCGGAAAATCTCCTTCTTGCGGTCGGCGGTGAACCGGCCGCCGATGGAGGCGCCCGCGAGGTGGACGAGCGCGTCAACGCCTTCCAGGATCGCCGGATCGGGGTCATCGGGCTGCCACCTCCGCTCGCCGGCCCCCCGCGGGGGCCGGCGTACCAGCCGGATCACCCGATGGCCGCCGGTCGTCAGCAGCGCCGTCAGCGCCGAGCCGACGAGCCCGCTGGAGCCGGTCACGGCGACGGTCAGCGGCTCCGGGCACCGCGCGCGAGCCCTGGAGTGGGCGGCCAGGTCGCCCGCCAGCTGCCGGTGCCGGTAGGCGAACATCGAGCGCAGCAGGGACGCCGGGACCTGTGTGTCCACGACGTCGGTAACCAGTGTCGACTCCTCCCCCGCCGCGTCGAACCCGTGGATATGCCGCCAGCGCAGGCCTGGCAGCGGCGACAGCAGCGTGTCGGTGAACTGATGCGGCGGGTCATAGCCATCCGGGTCGTGGCCGGCCACCCAGCGCAGGCCGCCGGGCAGCCGGAGCACCGCCTGCCCGTCGCGGACGCTGGGCGCTTCCCGCAGCACGCGGACCGGCTGCCAGGGCGGCATCAGACGTACGATCGCTCCCGGGCGGGCATGCCATGCGAAGACCTCGCCGATCCTGGCGTTCACCACGCTGGAGCACGTCAGTGACATCTATGCCATCTCCTTCGTGCGGCCTGTTCCGGCCCGCATAAATAAATACTAAATTACACTAAGACTAGCCGCTAGGAGGGCCCGGTGCAGCTAAGGGATGCGGCCGAAAGCCTTGGCGTCCACTACCAGACCGCCTATGGCTGGGTACGCTCGGGAACGCTGCCTGCGCGCAAGACCCACCGGGGATACGAGGTCAGCGAGGACGACGTGCGCGCTCTCGCCGAGCGCCGCGCCGCCGGCGCCGCGCCCCGCCGGGAGATCCGCATCCGGGACTGGGCGGCGCAGGCCGACGGGCTATATGGCGCGCTCGTCGCCGGCGACGAGACCAGGGCGCGGCACTTTTTCGGACGGCTGAGCCCGGGGGTGCCGCTGATCGACGTGTGCGACCTCATCATCGCCCCCGCGCTGCGCCGGATCGGCGCCGAGTGGGCCGCCGGAGGCGTTTCCATCGCCGTCGAGCACCGGGCGACGGCGATCTGCGAGCGGCTCATCGCCCTCCGCGCCCAGCAGCCGCAAGGCCGGCCGCGCGGGGTCGCGGTCACCGCGACCCCGCCCGGTGAACGGCACGCGCTGCCCGCCTTGATGGCCGCGGCGGTCCTGCGGGAAGACCGCTGGCACGTCCATCACCTGGGGGCGGACCTGCCGGTAGACGAGCTCATCGGGCTGGCCAGGGCCGCGACCGCGGACCTGGTCGTGCTGTCAGCCGCCAGCGCCGACGCCGTCCGGCTTGCCGCGCGCGCCAGCCGGGAGATACTGGCTGGCCTGCCGGGAGTGCGCGTCGCGGCTGGCCGTCCGGGCGCCACGCTGCGCCAGCTGCGAACGCTGGCCAGGGCCGCTGACACGTAGGTCACGACGCGCAGCTCACCGAGCCCCGCGGCGCGCGGCGTGCCCGGCCCGGGGCGGACGCCCGGGCCGGGCACGGCCGGATTCAGGAGGACGGCTCAGGAGGACGGCGGCATCAGGACGGCGTTGATGATGTAGACGGTGGCGTTGGCGGTCTGCACGTTGCCGCACACGACGTCAGCGCCGTTGACCTTGTAGGTGCCGCCGCTCATCGCGGGCGTGATCGTTCCTCCTTCGAGGGTCCTGACCGGCTTGCCGGAGGCCAGCTGCGCCGGCGTGATGCGACCGGAGGCCACGTGGTAGGTGAGGATCTTGGTCAGCTCGGCCTTGCTGGCGAGCACCTTGTCCAGGGTGGAGGCGGGGATCTTGGCGAACGCGGCGTTATCCGGCGCGAACACGGTGATGCCGGACGCGGAGTTCAGCGTGTCGACGAGTCCCGCCTTCTTCACCGCCGATACCAGCGTGGACAGGACAGGGTTCGCGGAGGCGGCGGTGGCGACCGGGGCGGTGGCCATTCCGGTGAAACTGCCTGCCCCGCTCTTGGGCACCGCGGAACAGGCGGGGCCGAAGTCGGTCACCGTCGTGGCCGGCGCGGACCCGCCCGCCGCCGGGGATGACGCCGCGGGCTGGGACGAGGATGACGCCGCGGGCTTGGCCGGCGATGACGCCGAGGACGCGGATCCAGACGAGCTGCAGGCCACGGCGCTCAGGGCCAGGCCCGCGCCGAGCGCGGAAACGGCGAGGCGATAACGGTTCACGGTTTTCTCCTCCTGATATCGGTTGGTGTCGTTGTGCGCGGGATGGCTCAGGTGACGGTGACGACGACGGAGTCCCAGCCGCTCGCGCCGTCGGGGAACGGGTTGGCTTCCGCGGGCGTCTGCGTCGCGCCGGCGCTGTCGGTGGCGCGGACCCGCAGCTGATGCAGGCCGGGGGAGGCGTCCCACGTCCACATCCACTGCCGCCAGGTATCGGTGCCGTCGGCGGCGGCCAGGCGCGCCTCGTGCCAGGGGCCGCCGTCGGCGCTGACCTCGACGGCGGCGATACCGCGCGCGGGTGCCCAGGCGACGCCGGCGACCGTGACCGCTCCGGCCGGGATGCGGGCCAGCGGCCGGGGAACATCGATCCGGGATTCGGTCTTGACCGGGGCGCGTGCGGCGTAACCGCGCTGGGTCCAGTAGGCGCGCCGGGCGGCGAAGGTGGTGACGGTCAGGCGGGTGACCCACTTGGTCGCCGAAACGTACCCGTACAGTCCCGGCACCACCATGCGGGCCGGGAAGCCGTGCGCGACCGGGAGCGGCTGCCCGTTCATCCCGACGGCTACCAGCGCGTCGCGGCCGTCCAGGATGGCCTGCAGCGGGGTGGAGATGGTCATGCCGTCCGCGCCGGCGCTGAGGACCTGGTCGGCGCCGCCGCGGATGCCGGCCCGGCGCAGCAGTCGCGCCAGCGGGACGCCGAGCCAGCGGGCGTTGCCCGCGTAGGGGCCGCCGACCTGGTTGGAGACGCATACCAGGGTGATGTCGGCCTCGGTCAGCGGCATCCGCAGCAGCTCGCCGAAGGTGAGCTGGAGCGGCCGCGTGACCATGCCGTCGATCAGCAGCGTCCAGGTGTCGGGCGGCACCTGCGGCAGCACCAGGTCGATATCCACCCGGTAGAAAGCGCTATTAGGTGTGAAAAACGGCGTGATCCCGGGCACCGCCAGCCGCGTGCCGGCCGGGAGCGGCGGCGCCGGGACAGCCGCGGCCGGCAGCTTGATCCGCGACCGGAGCGCGGTGACGCTGAACCGGCCCAGCAGCGCCTGCCCCCCCGCCCCGCCCGCGGCGGCGAACGCGGCCACGCCCGCGCCCGCCAGCAGCAGGCGGCGCCGGGCCGGGCCGGCCGACGTGACGGCGTGCCCGGCCCGCCCGGAAACATGGTCCTCTCCGGGAGCGTCCTCTCCCGCGGCCCCGCCGTCTGCGGCGGTGCCGCCCGCCTCCAGGGCCGTGCCAGGTTCCCGGCCGCGGCGGGGGAACGCCCTCCCGGCCGCGCGTGCCAGCAGCGCCAGCGCCGCGCCGGCCACCGCGGTTCCCGCAAGGGCGGGGGCGGCATCAGCGGCTGAAGCCTGCGGCCGGGTGACGGCGGCGGCGACGCCCGCCACGGCGAAGACGGCCAGCACCGCCAGTCCGTAACGCAGGCGGCGCATCGCGATGATCCCGGCCAGCATCGCGCACAATGCGATGACCACGACGATCCCCGCGATGAGGGCGTCTTTGTCATGCGAGCCGAAATGCGCGATCGCGAACTCCTTGACCGGAACCGGAGTCAGGCTGATCGCCGCATTCCCGGCCGCGACTACGGGGCTGCCCAGCGGCCCGGTCAGGCCGGCGGCCAGCTGCCCGGCGGCCAGCCCGGCCGCGGCGGCCAGCACGCCGCCGGCAGCCCCGGCGCCCAGCCTGGGCAGTCCAGTCAATGGTTTCCGGAACATCACGCACCGCATTCGCGGCGGTCCGCGTCGCGGATTGGTTCGTTTTTCCCCAGCTCTGTCCGCGACGGTGCTCCATGCCGGCGTGTCCACGACCAATCCGGGCCGCCGCCGGGCTCGAATAGCAGTCATGAACACGCCCACAGCAGGCCAGCGGCGTCAGCCAGGCCCTGGCCGTCCGGAGGGGAGCGGCCAGGGCCTGGCTGGGCTGCTGGCCCGGGTCGCCCGCGGTGACCACGCCGCTTTCGAGGCGGTCTACGACCAGCTCGCGGGGCCGGTCTACGGGATCGTCCGCAAGGTGCTGCGCGACCCCGCCCAGTCAGAGGAAGTCGCCCAGGAAGTCATGCTGGAGATCTGGCGCACTGCCTCCCGGTTCGACCCCAGCCGCGGCGGAGCGGCCTCCTGGGCGCTGACGATCGCCCATCGCCGCGCGGTGGACCGGGTCCGAGCCGAGACGGCCGCGGCCGAACGCGCCCGCAAGCTCGCCCCCGGGCCGGTCGCCGGCGACGACGTCGCCGAACTCGTCGAGACGGCGCTGGACCGCCAGCGAGTGCGCCGGTGCCTGGGCGCGCTGACCGCCCTGCAAGCGGAGGCCGTCAAACTCGCCTACTACGGCGGGTATACCTATCCCCAGGTCGCTGAACTGCTCGGGATCGCGCTCGGCACCGTCAAGACCCGCATCCGCGATGGCCTGATCCGGATGCGTGACTGCCTGGAGGTGCCCTGGTGACCGCCATGGATCACGATCTCCACCTGCTCACCGGCGCATACGCCCTTGACGCCCTCGACGGCATCGAGCGTGCCCGGTTCGAACGGCACCTGGCACGGTGCGGCTCGTGCCGGGAGGAGGTCCGCGGGCTCCGCGAGACCGCCGCCCTGCTCGCCAATGCCACCGCCATCACGCCCCCGCCGGAGATGCGCCAGCGGGTCCTGGCCGCGACCGCGCAGATCCGGCAGCTTCCCCCGCCTGGCCACGCCGCTCCTGTTCTCGGCGTCTACCAGGCGGCCCGGCGCCGCCTCGGCTCTGCCCGCCCCGCCGTCATGATCGCGGTCACCGCCGTGGCAGCGGTCATCGTGGCGCTGCTGGTCCTTCAGGTGACCACCGTGCGCCAGCTTCATTCCGCCCAGGCGCGCAGTCAGGCGATCGCCGCCGTGCTCTCCGCGCCCGATGCCCGCATTCAGACCACCAGCACCAGAGTCGGCGGTACCGTCACTGCCGTCGTCTCCCCGGGCCACCAGGAGGCGGTCGTCACCACCGCCGGAATGCCGGCCCTGCCCGGCGGGCGCGTATACCAGCTCTGGGTCATGTCCAAGGGCGGCGCCCGCTCCGCGGGGCTGCTCCTGGCCAGCGATGAGCCCGCCCTCGCCAGCGGATTCGGCGCCGCGGACCAGCTCGGCATCACCATCGAACCCGCCGGGGGCACTACCCGGCCTACCACCGCGCCCATCGTCGTCATCCCCGCGCGGGCATAGCGGTGAGGCCAGGCCGGGGCCGGGACCGGAAGGCGGCGGGGCCGGGCCGCCGGGGCTAGGACCGCCGGGCCGGGCCGCCGCGGCCGGGGCACCAGCGGGCTTCCCGGCCGCGGCCGGCCACCTCGGGTCAGGTGCCCGCAAGAGGGAGGAAGCCCGCGGCCGGCCGCGAGCCCGCGTTCGCCCGCTCCCGGCTCGCGGTCAGCCGAGGCGGGTCACCTCGACGGTGACGTCCATCATGCTCTCCGGGGGGCCGCGGTAGATGCCCTTCAACGGCGGTACGTCGGCGTAGTCGCGGCCGCGCGCCACCACCACGTGCCGCTCCCCCACCGGCGCGCCGCTCGTCGGGTCGAGAGCGAACCACGAGCCGGCCCAGCACTCCACCCAGGCATGGCTCTGCCCGACCGCGGTGCTGCCCGGCTGCGCCGACGCGTTCGGATGCAGGTAGCCGGAGACGTAGCGGGCCGGCAGCCCGGCCGCGCGCATCAGCGCGACGGTCACGTGCGCCATGTCCTGGCACACCCCCTGGCCTTTGTCCCAGGCTTCCTGGGCGTCGGTGCGCACACCGGTGGCGCCGGGCACGTAGCTCACCCGCTCGCGCACCCGCGCCGAGATCGCCTCGGCCGCCTCGGCCGGCGGCACGCCCCGCAGGTCGGCGACCACGGCGGCGATCTCCGGCGTCACTGTGGTCAGCCTGGTCGGCAGCAGGAACTCAAGCAGCCGCCCTTCGGGCGCCACCGCATGCAGTTGCTCCCAGTCCGGCCGGCCTTCCGCCGCAACCCCGGCCGGGCACTCCGTCTCCACCGTGGCCACCGCGCGGATCAGCAGGTCCTCGTGCGGATCCGGCAGGTCGAAGACGCTGACGTACGTGCCCCAGTAGTCGTTGTAGGTCCACACCGGCACGCCAGGACCGACCATTATCCGGGACTTTAGAGTCGTCTGCGTCGGCAGCGTCAAGGGTGTCATCCTGGCCTCGTTGAACGAGGTCAGGACCGGGCCCGCGTACCTCACGCGGGTGGTGTGCTCGATCCGCAGCCGCCAGCTCACGCTCAGCCGCCCCGTTCCCAGGCGACTGGCGACTGGTACTGGAAGTACCGCCTGGCGATCGCCTCGCTCGCCTGCACACAGGTCTCCTGCAAGGTGGTCAGCAGCTCCGGCAACTGGGACGGGAGCTGCTCCGGGTCAGCGTATTCCAGCCTGGTCCGCAGCGTGCCGACCGGCCGCCGCGCCGGGTCGTCGACGCCCATCCGCACCGGCCCCGGGGACAGGGCGGCCAGGCATTCCTCCGCCGTGGCGAGCGCGTGCACGACCGACCGCGGGAACAGCCGGTCAAGCAGCAGGAACTCGGCGACCCGCGCGGGCTCGGCGGCCCAGCCGTGCGTGCGGATGAACGACTCGTGCGCGCCGCACGCCCGCAGCAGCACCGGCCAGCCGAGGTCGTCGGGGGCGGACATCCGGGCCAGCAGCAGCCGGGCGGTCATGTCCGCGCGCTCAAGGCTGCGGCCGAGCACCAGGAACCGCCACGCGTCGTCGTGGCTCATCGTCGAGTCGGCGAGCCCGAAGAACAGCGCGGCCCGCTCCCTGACGAACCGCAAGTACACGTGCGGGCCGAGCCGCTCGGCCGCCCGCCGCTGCCCGGCCAGCCCGTGCGCGGTGACGTTGAGGCACTCCCACATCTCGCTGGAGACGACCTCCCGGATGCCGCGGGCGCCGGCCCGCGCGCCGAGCATGGCGCCGGCGATCGCGCTCGGGCTCTGCGTGTCGTAGACCAGCCGGAACAGCACCACGCCGATGTCCAGCTCGGCGTCGGTGCCGGCCGCCACCCCCAGGATGCCGAACAGCGCGCGGCACGCCGCATCCGACCCGGCCCCGGACTCGCCGAGCATCCGGTGCACGTAGACGTCTATCAGCCGCGCGGTGTCGTCGGCGCGCTCCACGTAGCGCCCGGTCCAGTACAGGGTCTCCGCGATCCGGCTGAGCAGCTCGCCGTTCACCGGCCGGCCGCTCTCACTGGCCGGGACCGCCCTGCCTGCCGGCGGCTGCCACGCCGGGAGCATGGCTTCTTGCTGTTATCGGGGGCAAGGGCAACGGCAACCGTTCCGACGGCGGCTGTCCCGCGAGGGATTTTTCCGGACGGGCCCGTGCTAGTACCCAGGTGTCCTTGGATCCTCCGCCCTGGCTTGAGTTCACGACGAGCTCTCCCTCAGGGAGGGCGACCCGGGTCAGCCCGCCGGGCAGCACCCAGACCTCGCTGCCGTCGTTGACCGCGAATGGCCGCAGGTCAATGTGCCGCGGCGCCAGCTTCTCCCCCACGAGCACCGGGGAAGTGGACAGCGCCACCGGCCGCTGGGCTACCCAGCCGCGCGGGTTCGCGGCCACCTGCTCCTTCAGGGCGGCCAGCCGTTCCGGCGCGGCACGCGGGCCGATGACGATGCCGGCGCCGCCGGCCCCGTCCACCGGCTTGAGCACCAGCTGGTCCAGCGCGCCGAGCACCCAGGCGAGCACGTCCGGGTCGTCGAGCCGGTACGACTCCACGTTCTCCAGCAGCGGCTCCTCACCCAGGTAGTACCTGATCAGGTCGGGCAGGTAGGTGTAGATGAGCTTGTCGTCGGCCACCCCGTTGCCGATGGCGTTGGCGACGGTCACGTTGCCCGCCCGGGCCGCGTTGATCAGGCCCGGGCAGCCGAGCAGCGAGTCCGGCCGGAAGTGCATCGGGTCGAGCCAGTCGTCGTCCACCCGCCGGTAGATCACGTCGACCGGGCGGCGGCCATGGGTGGTGTGCACGTAGACCCGGTTCCGCCAGCAGAACAGGTCGCGCCCCTCCACGAGCTCCACGCCCATCAGGCGGGCGAGCAGCGTGTGCTCGAAGTACGCGGGGTTGTGCACGCCGGGGGTGAGCACGACGACGAACGGGTCCGCCGCGCCGTGCGGCGCGGCCGCGCGAAGCGCGCCGAGCAGCCGTGACGGGTACTCGTCCACCTCGTGCACCCGCTGCTCGGCGAAGAGGGCGGGGAACGTGCGGGTCATGGCGAGCCGGTTCTCGATCACGTAGCTCACCCCGGACGGGACGCGCACGTTGTCCTCGAGCACCCGGAACGTGCCGTTCTCGTCCCGGACGAGGTCGATGCCGGCGACATGCACCCGCACGCCGTTCGGCGGGACAATACCGGCCACTTCGCGGCGGAACTTCTCGGAGGTGAAGACGAGCCGCCACGGGACCACGCCGTCGTCGAAGGCGCGGCCGGAACCGTACACGTCGGCGAGGAACGCCTCGAGCGCGCCGACCCGCTGCCGGACGCCGCGGGCGACGAGATCCCACTCGGCGGCGTCGATGACCCGCGGTATCAGGTCGAGCGGAAAGGGCCGCTCCTCGCCCGCGTAGTCGTAGGTGACCCCGCGGTCGGTGAACACCCGTGCCAGCTGGTCCGCGCGGAACCGCAGCTCACCCGGGTCCATCGGCTGCAGAACCGAGACCAGCGCGTCGTAGGCGGCGCGGGGTTTGCCCGGTGCCGCGAACATCTCGTCCCAGGCCCCGGCGAGCCGGTAACCATCGAAAATGTCCGCCACGTCCCCCAGCGTAGACACCTGCTGTTCCACTTATATTTCAGCAGGAGACAGCCATGTTTCCGGTATTTCAGCAGGAGACAGCCATGTTTCCGGCTGTTTCCGCGGATATCCGGTTCCGGCGGCCGATGACGTGCCGGGCTGAAATCGCCATCCCCGCCACGCCGTTACGGCTCCCAGGCCCGCAACTGGATGGGCAAATTACGGCAAAACGGTCGCGAAACCGCGCGTCTGAGTTCCTGAGCCGCCCGGATCGCCCCAGGGCGCGCGGCGATCCCCGCTCCGTGGCCGGCCCGGCCGCCCGGGACGAAACCAGCGCGGCGCACCGGTCGCCCTGACCCCGGCCGGCAGCGCAGCCGCGGCATGCCGGCGGCGCCCCTTCGGCTCCCCGGCCATCCGGCCCACGGCCGCCCCGGCCGGGATCGCGCGGCCAGGGCCAGGCCACGAGGGCGGTTAGCCTTGGGGTGAGAGGAGCGGCGATATGTACATTCCGGCCTCCTTCGCCCCGGACGAGGCGACGGTCAGGGACCTGCTGCACCACCATGGCGCCGCCGACCTGGTGACGCTGACGGCCGAGGGGCTGGTGGCGACGATGCTGCCGTTCGTCTACGTGCCCGGCGCCGGGGAGCTGGGGGCGCTGCACGGGCACCTCGCCCGGAACAACCCGCAGTGGAGGCTCCCGGCCCAGGGCGAGGCGCTGGCCATCGTGCGGGGACCCGACGCGTACATCACCCCGTCCTGGTACGCGTCCAAGGCCGAGCACGGCCGGGTCGTGCCGACCTGGAACTACGTGACCGCGCACGTGTACGGCCGGCTGGCCGTGCACGACGACCCGCGCTGGACCGAGGACCTGGTCCGCCGCCTCACCGCCAAGCACGAGGCCGCCCGCGCGCGCCCCTGGTCGGTGGACGACGCGCCCCGCGCCTTCATCGAAGGCCAGCTCCGCGCCATCGTCGGCGTCGAGCTGGCGATCACCCGGATCGAGGCCAAGGCCAAGCTCAGTCAGAACCGTCCGGCCGCCGACGTGGACGGCGTGATCGCCGGCCTGCGCGAGCGCGGCGACAGGGCCAGCGCCGACGCCGTGGAGCGGGCGAACGCGTCACGCCGGTGACGGCGGGAACGCGGGTGCCATGGGGGTGTCACCGGGCCGCCGCACGGCGGCCCAGCTCCGCCTCGCCGGCGGCGCGCATGGCCTCCAGGGGGGCCGGCTTCCCGGTCATCAGCTCCACCTGGGCG
Source organism: Trebonia sp. (assembly GCA_035294225.1). Classification (GTDB taxonomy): domain Bacteria; phylum Actinomycetota; class Actinomycetes; order Streptosporangiales; family Streptosporangiaceae; genus Trebonia. The sequence goes on along the minus strand of DATGLH010000072.1, from coordinate 17,998 downwards.
GCCGCCTGGTGCAGCAGCATCGCGAAACCGCTCGCCACCAGGGCGCCCGCGGCGGACGCGGCCTCGGCGAGAGGGGTCGGCCACGGGTCGTACACCACGTCGAGCAGCGCCGCCGGGGCCTGGCCAGTCAGCCGCATACGTTCGGAATAACCGTCGGCAGCGCCGGCGGGCACGGTCGATATCAGCAGGCCGGGGGCGGGGCCGCCCGTCTCCAGGTCGGTGAACGGGCGCAGCCGGACCCGCAGGCGCAGCCGCTCCGCGACGGCGAGCAGGCCGGCCGCGCGGACGGGGTCGCGGACCACGACGTCGGCGCCGGCCGCGCCGAGTTCCGGCAGGGCAGCCAGCGCCGAGCACGCCGTCGCGCCGCCGCCGAGGATGGTGACGCTGCCCGGCGGCGGGGCGCCCACTTCGGCCAGGGCATCCACGATGCCCCGCACGTCGGTGTTGTAGCCGTACCGGCCGTCCGGGCGGAACACCACCGTGTTGGCTCCGCCGGTGACGGCGGCCAGCGGGTCGGTGCGGTCAAGCAGCGGCAGCACGGTCCGCTTCAGCGGCATCGTCAGCGACAGCCCCGCCCAGTCCGGGCCGCGGGAGGTGACGAAGGCCGGCAGGGCGGCCTCGTCGCACTCGACCGCCTGGTACGTCCAGCCGTCGAGGCCCAGCTCGGCGTAGGCCGCGCGGTGCAGCGCCGGCGACAGCGAGTGGGCGATCGGCTTGCCGAGGACTGCTGCTTTCATGCGTCCGACGTTACCTGGGTTACCGGGGGTACGAGGGTTACTGGCCCGCCAGCGGGGTCGCCGAGAAGCTGGACTTGCCGCCCGGACGGGTGATGAAGTACAGCCAGTTGCCGGCCGCGGGGTGCAGCACGCCCTGGATCGCCGCGTCGCCCGGGTTGCAGATGGGCCCCGGCGGCAGGCCCGGGTTCAGGTACGTGTTGTACGGGCCCGGGGTACGGGTCTGCGCGATCGTGGCGCTGACGGCGTACTTGCCGAGGCCGTAAAGCACGGTGCTGTCGAACTGCAGGTGCATGCCGATCTTGAGCCGGTTGCTGATCACGCGGGCGATCTTCGGGTAGTCGGACACGGAGCCGCCTTCGGCCTGCGCCAGGCTGGCCTCGATGATCACCTGCTCCGGGGTGAGGCCCACCTTCGCCGCGGCGGCGCTGAGGTCGATCTGCTGCGCCTCGACGTCGTACCGCTGGACCATGGCCCGCAGGATCTGGAGCGCGCTTTCGTCCGGCTGGATGGCGTAGGTGGCGGGGAACAGGTAGCCCTCGGCCCTGCCCTTGGCGTAGGAAGGCAGGCCTAGCTGGGCCGGGTGGTCGATGACCTGCTGGAAGTCCGCCAGCGGGATGGAGGTGTCCTTGGCGAGCAGCGCGATGACCTGCGAGGCGCGCTTGCCCTCGGGGATCGTGACGGTGAGCTGGACCCGGTTCTTCGGGTTGAGCAGGGCAGCGTACGCGAGGCTGGCCTGCATGTGGCGGTTGAGCCTGTAGAAGCCCGCCTCGAGGCCCGCGGTGTCCGCGCTGCGCTCGGCGGCGAGTTCGAACGCCCGCGCGCTCGCGACCACGCCCTGCTGAACCAGCCGGGGCCCGAGGCTGAACGCGGTGTCGCCGGCCTTGACCTGGACGGTGACCGCCGGGCCGGTGCCCGGGCCCGAGTAGTCGGCCGGGTGGTACTTGCTCTCGTAGAGGTGATAGGCGTACCCGCCGCCGACGAGCAGCGGGACCAGGATGACCACCAGCGCGATCCACGGCGCCAGGCGGCGGACCGGGCCGCGGCGCGGGCGCTGCTCCCTGTCATCGCGGCCGCCGCCGCGGCCGCCGCGGCCGCGCGGGCCGCGCGGGCCGGGCGGGCCGGGCTCGCCGCGGTAGTCGTAGTCGTCCTGGTCGCCGAATCCCGGCAGGAACGAGCCGCCGCGCTGGCCGGGCTCCCCGCCCGCGTGGCCCTCCTGGCCGTACGGGGCGCCGCCGCGCGACTGGTACCGGTAGCGGTCGGGCGGATAACCGCCGGCCGCGGGGCGCGGGGCCATGGCCCGCGGATCGTGCCCTTGCGGATGCTGCCGCGGGCCGGCGCCCGCGCCCGGGCGCTGGGGCTGCGACCAGGGGGGCGGCCGTTCGCCGGGCTGGCCGTAGCCCGGCCGCGGCCCCTGGCCGCGGCCGGGGCGCGCGTATCCGGGGCCCTGGGGATGGGCGTATCCGGGGCCCTGGGGCGGGCGGCCGCCCGGCTGGCCCGGCGGCCAGGGGGCGTCGTCCCGCCGCGGCTGCTGGCGGCCCTGGCCGTCGTGCCCGCCCGGGCCCGCGGGCGGGCCGTAGCCGTACGGACCGCCGCGGCCGGGATCGCGGCCGCCGAAGTCGCGGCCGCCAGGGCCGCGGCGGCCGGATCCGCGCCCGCCGCCCGCGCCGTAGCCGCCGTTCACTGGCCGGCCCCGGGACGCAGGAGCTCGCCCGGGGCGCGCCCGGTGCGGCGCTCGGACTCCAGCGCCGCTTCCAGCAGCACCGCCGCGGCGGCGGAATCGACGGTCTGCCGCCGCGCGCGCGAGTCGCGGCCGACCTGGCGCAGCGCGTCGTGCGCCGTGGCGGTGGTGAAACGCTCGTCGACAAGCCGCACCGGCAGCGGCGCCACCCGGGCGGCCAGGTCCGCCGCGAACCGCTTCGCGGCGGCGGCCGCCGGGCCCTCGCGGCCGGACAGGGACCTGGGCAGACCCACCAAGATCTCTATCGCCTCCTCGGCCGCGGCGAGCGAGGCGAGCGCGTCCAGGTCGCCCCTCCCCCGCCGCACGACGGTCAGCGGGGTGGCGAGGACGCCGCTCGGGTCACTGCGCGCCACGCCAATGCGGACCGAGCCCGGGTCGACCGCCAGGCGTACCCCCGGCCTCACCGGATCACCAGCCCGCGAAAGCATGGCAACACGTTACCCGCCGGTTCGTCCGCTGTCCCGCAGTGCATGTCGAACGGCGTCAAAAGCCGCATTTACCGCACTGGCCCCGCTGCCCGGCGCACCGCCCCCCTGCGCGATGTCCGGCCTGCCGCCGCCGCCGCCGCCGAGCGCCTTCGCCGCGGCACCGACCAGGGTGCCCGCGGCGAGCCCGGCTCCGCGGCCCGCCTCGTTCACCGCGATCACGACCACCGGCCGGTCGGCCGGGACGCCGGCGATCATCACCGCGCCCGGCTGCCGGGCCGGGAGCCTGCCGCGCACGTCGAGCGCGAGCTTGCGCATGGCGTCGGCGTCGGTGCCGTCCGGCACCCGGTGCGCGGCGAACGCGATCCCGCCGACGTCCTCCGCCCCGGCCGCGATCTGACCGGAGGACTGGAGCAGCTCGGCCGAGCGGAGCCGTGCCAGCTCGCGTTCGGCTTCCCGCAGCCGGGCCACTACCCCGGAGATCCGCTCGGGCAGTTCCTCCGGGCGCGCCTTCAGCTGCTCGCTGAGCTGGCTGACGAGCACGCTCTCGCGCGCCAGGAAACGGAACGCGTCGATGCCCACAAGCGCCTCGACCCGGCGCACGCCGGAGCCGATGGACGACTCCCCGAGCAGCTTCACCAGGCCGAGCTGGCCGGACCTGGCCACGTGGGTGCCGCCGCACAGCTCGCGGGAGTACTCGCCGACCTCCACGACGCGCACCTCGCCGCCGTACTTCTCGCCGAACAGGGCGAGCGCTCCCATGGAGCGCGCCTCCTCAAGCGAGGTATGGAACGCGCGCACCGCCAGGTCGTCGATCAGCACCCGGTTGACCTCGTCCTCGACCTCGCGCAGCACGGTCGCCGGCACCGCGCCGGCCGCCGTGAAGTCGAACCGCAGCCGGCCGGGCGCGTTCTCCGAGCCCGCCTGCGCGGCCGACTCGCCGAGTGCGCCGCGCAGCGCGCGGTGCACCAGGTGGGTCGCGGTGTGAGAGCGCGAGGTCGCGCGGCGCCGCTCCACGTCGATCTCCGCGTAGGCGGGCGACCCCGTGGTCACCTCCCCGGAACGGACGACGCCGCGGTGCACGATCAGGCCGGGCAGCGGCGCCTGCACGTCGGTCACCTCGATCTCGGCCGGGCCGCCCGCGCCGTCCGTCCTGATCAGGCCGTGGTCCGGGAGCTGCCCGCCGCCTTCGGCGTAGAACGGGGTGCGGTCGAGCACCACCGAGACCTCCGAGCCCGCCGTCACGGACCGCACCGGCACGCCGCCGGACAGCAGGGCCACCACCGTGGCCTCCCCCGCCGCCAGGTCGTAGCCGGTGAACGTGACCTTGCCCGCCTGCTCGAGCAGCGACGCGTAGACCGAGATGTCGGCGTTCCCCGTCTTCTTCTCCGCCGCGTCCCTCCTGGCCCGCTCCCGCTGCTCGGCCATCAGCCGGCGGAACCCTTCCTCGTCCACCGTCAGGCCCTGCTCGGCCGCCATCTCAAGCGTCAGGTCGATCGGGAACCCGTAGGTGTCGTGGAGCTGGAACGCCTGCGCGCCGGACAGCACCGTGGAGCGCTTGCGCCTGGTCTCCTCGACCGCAACGTCGAAGATCGCGGTGCCGGTGCGCAGCGTGCCCGCGAACGCCGCCTCCTCCGCGTCGATGACCGTGTGGATGTTGGCCGCGTCCCGGTGCAGCTCGGGGAACTGCTCGCCCATCGCGTCGATCGCGGCCACGGTCAGCTCGTGCATGAACCCGGTGCCGGGCGCCGAGCCGCCGCCGCGCTGGCCGCCCGCCAGCAGCCGCAGGTTGCGGATGGACCGGCGCAGCAGCCGGCGCAGCACGTAGCCGCGGGCCTCGTTGCCGGGCAGCACGCCGTCCTCGATCAGCATCACCGCGCTGCGCACGTGGTCCGCGACGACGCGCAGCGACACGTCGGTCCGCTCGTCCCTGCCGTACCGCTGCTCGGTGAGCTCGGCCGCCCTGTCGAGGATCTTCCACGTGGTGTCGATCTCGTAGATGTTGTCCACGCCCTGGAGGAGGGCCGCCATCCGCTCCAGGCCCATTCCCGTGTCGACGTTCTTGAACGGGAGCGGCCCTTCGACGTCGAAGTCGTCCTTGGCGCGGACCGCGCTCAGCTGGTCCTGCATGAAGACGAGGTTCCAGACTTCCAGGTACCGGTCCTCGTCCGCCTCCGGGCCGCCTTCGCGGCCGTACTCGGGCCCGCGGTCGTAGTAGATCTCCGAGCACGGGCCGCCCGGGCCGGGCACGCCCATGTGCCAGTAGTTGTCCTTCAGCCCGCGGCGCTGGATCCGGCCGGCGGGCAGGCCGATCTCGTCCCGCCAGATCGCGTACGCCTCATCGTCGTGGTGCAGCACGGTCGCCCACAGCCGGTCCTCGGGGAAGCCGAAGCCGCCGTCCCGTTCGGACCTGGTCAGCAGCTCCCAGGCGAACGGGATCGCCCCTTCCTTGAAGTAGTCGCCGAACGACCAGTTGCCCAGCATCTGGAAGAACGTCGCGTGCCGCGTCGTCTTCCCGACCTCATCGATGTCCAGCGTCCGCACGCACTTTTGCACGTCGGCCGCGCGCTTGAAGGGCGGCGTCTGCTGGCCGAGCAGGTACGGCTTGAACGGCTGCATCCCGGCGACCACGAACAGCAGCGTGGGATCGTCGGCGACGAGGCTGGCCGAGGGCACGATCGTGTGCCCATGCGCCTCGAAGTACGCCAGGAAACGGCGGGCGATCTCAGCCGACTGCATCAGCGGTCATCCTTTTCATCATCGTTGTCTGCGCGCCCGACACGATGGCGCTTGTTGCCATCGGGCACGCGGCCGGGGGGCTCCGGGGAGGCGGCCCCCCGGGAGCCTACTGTGTCTGCCCCGAGGGCAGGCCCTGGGTTTCCTCCGAGGGTAGGCCCTGGCCGCCCCGGATGCCGAGCCGTGTACAGGTCCATGCCCTCCCGGATGTCGCGGGCGAAGCGGATCGTCTCGCGGGCCCAGCGCGCGGCCGGGGCGCGCCGGCCGAGCGAAGCGACGCGCCGGTACCCCATGATGCCGCCGGCCGCCCCCAGGGCCACCCAGAACCCCCGGCGGATCATCGCGGCGCTCCGGACCGGTCCCGCCCGGCGGGCGGCAGCCCCGCGCCGTTCACAAGTGCGCCCGGCAGCGTCCGCCGCCCGGCGCCGCGCCGCAGCGCGACCGCGTGCCGCACGCCGTACAAGACCGCCGCCGCCCGGCCGGCCGGGCCGCTGACCACCGCGCCGGCCATGGTGCGGCCGAAGCCGGCCAGCGCGGACACCTGCCCGGCTAGTTCGGTCATCCCGGCCCCCAGCTCGTCCATGCTGGCGGAGACCGCCTCGGTGCGGTCGAGCTGCGCGTGCGCCCGGTCCACGGCCGCGCTCGCGCGGGCGAGCAGCGCCTGCTGGTCCGCGCGCGTCTGGCGCACCAGCGTCGCCGCGTCGCCCAGGACCTTCGTGAACCGGACCGCCAGGAACACCCCGGCGCACGCGAGCACGGCGAAGCTCACCGCCGCGATCAGCGCGGCGATACCGGTCAGGCTCATGCGCCGTCTCCCTCGCTCTGCTCACCCCGTCCGCCCGCGGGCGCGTCCATGCCTGCCGTGCCCCCGTCCGGCCCGGCGTCTGGCCCGCTGCCGGGCCCGGCGTCTGGCCCGCTGCCCGGCCCGGCACCTGGCCCGCTGCCCGGCTCAGCACGCAGGATCGCACGAATCAGCCGAACCCGCTGCGAAAAACGGGTTTCCATGCCATGGCCGGTGGGCTCATAGTATGCGCGGCCGTTTACCGCGTCGGGCGCGTACTGCTGGGCCACGATACCTTCGGGCAGGTCGTGCGGGTACACGTAGCCCTCGCCGTGGCCGAGGCGCTTAGCGCCGGCGTAGTGCGCGTCGCGCAGGTGCGCGGGCACCGCCCCGGTCAGCCCGGCGCGGACGTCCGCCTGGGCGGCGCCGATCGCCTTCACGACGGCGTTGGACTTCGGCGCCAGCGCCAGGTGGATCACGGCCTGCGCCAGGTTGATCCGCGCCTCCGGCAGGCCGACGAACTCCACCGCGTGCGCGGCCGCGACCGCGGTCTGAAGCGCCGTGGGGTCGGCCATCCCGACGTCCTCGCTCGCGTGCACGATCAGCCGCCGGGCGATGAACCGGGGATCCTCCCCCGCCTCGATCATCCGGGCCAGGTAGTGCAGCGCCGCGTCGGCGTCGCTGCCCCGGATCGACTTGATGAACGCGCTGATCACATCGTAATGCTGGTCCCCGTCCCGGTCGTAGCGGACGGCGGCGCGGTCCACCGCGCGCTCCAGGGCCGCCGTGTCGATGCTCGTCGTGCCGAGCGCGGCGGCCTCCAGGTAGGTGAGGGCGCGCCTGCCGTCGCCGCCCGCGAGCCTGACGAGGTGCCCGAGCGCCTCGTCTTCCAGGGCGACCTGCCCCGCCAGGCCGCGCTCGTCGGCGAGGGCGCGCTCGACGAGCGTCCTGATGTCGTCGTCTTCGAGTGGCCGCAGCGTGAGCAGCAGCGACCGGGACAGCAGCGGCGAGACCACGGAGAACGACGGGTTCTCTGTGGTGGCGCCGATGAAGCTCACCCAGCGGTTCTCCACCGCGGGGAGCAGCGCGTCCTGCTGGGTCTTGCTGAACCGGTGCACCTCGTCCACGAACAGCACGGTCTGCCTGCCGGACAGCCCGAGCTCGCGGCGGGCCGCGTCGACCGCCGCCCGCACGTCCTTCACGCCCGCGGTGACCGCGGAGATCTCGGTGAAGCGCCTCTTGGTGACCTGGCTGACCACATAGGCGAGCGTGGTCTTGCCGGTGCCCGGCGGGCCCCACAGCACCAGCGACATCGGCGCGTCGTTGTCGATGAGCTTGCGGAACGCCGTGCCGGGCGCCGTCAGGTGCCGCTGGCCGATGACCTCGTCCAGGGTCCTCGGACGCATCCGGACGGCGAGCGGCGCCGCCTGCCGGGCCGCCCGCTCCTCCGCCTCATCGAACAAACTGCCCACGTGGTCGAGCGTACTCGGGCCGCCGGCTGTCCTTGCCGCACCTTCGAGGCGGGGCGTCAGGCGCCGGGCGGTTTGGGGGGCGCGGGGATGGCGTCGATGCCGGCTTCCTTGCGCTGGGCCGGGGTGATCGGGGTGGGGGCGCCGGTGAGCGGGTCGGCGCCCGAGGCGGCCTTGGGGAAGGCGATCACGTCGCGGATCGTCTCCGCGCCCGTGAGCAGCATCACCACCCGGTCCCAGCCGAACGCGATCCCGCCGTGCGGCGGCGGGCCGTACCTGAACGCCTCGAGCAGGAAGCCGAACTGGGACCGTGCCTCCTCCGGGGAGAGCCCGATCACGTCGAAGACCTGCTGCTGCATCGCGGAGCGGTGGATACGGATCGAGCCGCCGCCGATCTCGTAGCCGTTGCACACCATGTCGTAGGCGTCCGCCAGCGCGCCGCCCGGCTCCAGGGCGAACTTGTCGGCCCATTCGGGCAGCGGCGCGGTGAACGGGTGGTGCACCGGGGTCCAGCCGCCCTCGCCGTCGTCTTCGAACATCGGCGCGTCGACCACCCACAGGAACGACCATGCGGAGGAGTCGATCAGCCCGCAGCGGCGGCCGATCTCCAGCCGGGCCGCGCCGAGCAGTTCCTGCGACGCCCGCGGGGCGCCCGCGGCGAAGAACACGCAGTCCCCGGGTGAGGCGCCCACCGCGGCGGCCAGCCCGGCCCGCTCGGACTCCGACAGGTTCTTGGCGACCGGCCCGGTGATGGCCGGGGCGGCGCCGGGGACGGCCGGGTCGACGGGGTCGCCGACGAGCGCGTAGGCCAGCCCGCGCGCGCCGCGGGACCTCGCCCACTCCTGCCAGGCGTCGAGCTCGCGCCGGGTCTGCGACGCGCCGCCCGGCATCACCACGGCGCCCACGTACGGCGCCTGGAACACCCGGAACGCGGTCCCGGCGAAGTAGGCGGACAGGTCGGTGAGCTCCACGCCGAACCGCAGGTCCGGCTTGTCCGTCCCGTACCTCGCCATCGCCTCCGCGTACGTCATCCGCGGGATCGGGCGCGGCACCCGGTACCCGGCGATCTTGTCCCACAGCGTGGCCACGATGTCCTCGGCGACCGCGATCACGTCCTCGCGGGTCACGAACGACATCTCCAGGTCGATCTGGGTGAACTCGGGCTGCCTGTCCTTGCGGAAGTCCTCGTCGCGGAAGCACCGCGCGAGCTGGTAGTAGCGCTCCAGGCCGCCGACCATCAGCAGCTGCTTGAACAGCTGGGGCGACTGCGGCAGCGCGTACCAGGTGCCGGGGCGGAGCCGGACCGGGACGAGGAAGTCCCGCGCGCCCTCCGGCGTGGACCGGGTCAGGTACGGCGTCTCGACGTTCACGAACCGGTGGTCGCGCATCACGTCGTTCAGCAGGTAGGCGGCCTGCGAGCGGACGCGCAGCGCCCGGGCCATCTCCTCGCGCCTGATGTCCAGGTAGCGGTACTTGATCCGGACGTCCTCGCTGACGTCGGCGGCGCCCTCGACCGGGAACGGCAGCGGGTCCGCCTCGCTGAGCACCTCCAGGGAGTCGGCGGCGACCTCGATCTCCCCGGTGGGCAGCTCGGGGTTCTCGTTCCCGGCCGGGCGCCGCCGCACCTGTCCGGCCACCCGGACGCAGAACTCCGCGCGCAGGTGGCGGACGGCCTCGTCCTCGTCGCCGGGAAGGTCGCGCACGAGCACCTGCACGACGCCGCTCGCGTCCCGCAGGTCGATGAACATCACGCCGCCGTGGTCGCGCCGCCGCGCCACCCAGCCGGCCAGCACGACCCGCTCCCCCGCGTGCCCGGCGCGCAGGGTCCCGGCCTCGTGGGTCCGGATCATCGCTCTGTCTCCCGCCCGCCTCGAAACCAAGGCTCGCTCATTGCGTCCCCAGCCTCCCTATCAGCCAGCCGGCGGCCTGGGCCACCGCCACGTCCTGCTGGTCGCCGTTCTTGAGATCTTTCATCCGAACGAGCCCGTTGCGCCTCTCCTCCGCGCCGATAAGCACCGCGAAGGCGGCGCCGGACCGGTCCGCCGCCCGCATCCCGCCCTTGAGACCGCGGCTGCCGAACGCCATGTCGGCCCGGATGCCCGCCCGGCGCAGCGCCGTCACCAGCGCCAGCATGTCCGCGTGAGCCTCCTCGCCGAGCGGCACGCCGAACACCTGGGCGCCGGCCGCGGGCTGGGCAGCCGCCCCCGTCCGTTCGGACTCGATGGCAAGGACTATACGGTCCAGGCCGGAGGCGAACCCGATGCCGGGCAGCGGCGGGCCGCCGATGTCCTCGGAGAGCCCGTCGTAGCGGCCGCCGCCGCCGATGCCCGACTGGGCGCCGAGCAGCGCATGGTCGAACTCGTAGGTGGTCCTGTTGTAGTAGTCCAGGCCGCGGACCAGGCGCGGCGCGTCGGTGAACGGGATGCCCAGGCCGGCCAGCATGCCGCGCACCGCCTCGTGGTGGGCGGCGCAGTCCTTGCACAGGTAATCCATCATCACCGGCGCGTCCGCCAGCTGCCCGCGGACCTCGGGGCGCTTGTCGTCGAGCACCCGCAGCGGGTTGAGCTCGACCCGCTGCCTGGTCTCCGCGTCCAGGTCAAGGCCGCGCAGGAACTCCTGGAGCGCCTGGCGGTACACCGGGCGGCAGGCCCTGTCGCCGAGCGAGTTCAGCAGCAGCGTCACCTGCCGCAGGCCGAGCGCGGCGTAGGCGTCCCAGGCGACGGCGATCGTCTCGGCGTCGACGGCCGGGTCCTGGGTGCCGATCGCCTCCAGGTCGAACTGGTAGAACTGCCGGTAGCGGCCCGACTGCGGCCGCTCGTAGCGGAACACCGGTCCCGACGTCCACACCTTGACCGGCAGCGCGCCCTTGTGCAGGTTGTGCTCGAGCACCGAGCGGAGCACGCCGGCGGTGAACTCCGGGCGCAGGGTGATCTCGCGGCCGCCGCGGTCGGCGAAGGAGTACATCTCCTTGCGCACCACGTCGCTTGACTCGCCGACGCCGCGGACGAACAGCGCGGTGTCCTCGAACACCGCCGTCTCCAGGTAGCCGTAACAGGCGCGGCGGGCGGAGCCGGCGAATGCCTCGCGCGCCTCCTCCAGGAGCGCGCTGCGCGGCGGCACGTATTCTGAGACCCCTTTGGGGGCCTGGAAGGTCATCGTTCACAGCCCTTTCTGGGCGGGCGTCAGGCCGGTCAGGAACGGGTTGCCCCGTCGTTCGGCGCCGATGGTGGTCTGCGGGCCGTGGCCGGGCAGCACGAGCGTGTCGTCCGGCAGCGTGAGGGTACGCGCCAGGCTGCGCAGCATCGCCTGGTGGTCGCCTCCGGGCAGGTCGGTCCGGCCGATCGAGCCGGCGAACAGCAGGTCGCCGGACAGCAGCGTCCTGGAGCAGCCCTGGCCGTCCGGCGCCTCGTCGGCGCGGAAGGTCACCGAGCCGGGCGTGTGCCCGGGAACGTGGCTCACCGTGAACTCGCAGCCGCCCAGGGTCAGCGTGCAGCCGTCGGCCAGCACCAGCACGTCGTCGGGCTCGGTGAACGTGAGCCCGCCGAACAGTTCCCGGCCGATGCTCCGCGACAGGCCCTTGACGGGGTCGGCGAGGAGGTCGCGGTCGTCTGGATGGATGTAGGCGGGGATGCCCTTGGCCCCGCAGACCGGGGCAACCGACCACACATGGTCTATGTGACCGTGCGTGAGCAGCACCGCGATAGGCTTCAGGCGGTAGCGGGCGAGGAGTTCCTCGATCCCGCGCTGCGCGTCCTGCCCCGGATCGATGATCACGCACTCCTCGCCGGGCTCCGGCGCCGCCACGTAGCAGTTGGCGGCGAAGGAACCCGCGGGAAACCCAGCGACTAGCACGCAGACAGGCTACCGACTCGGCGCACAGTGCAGCGAACCGATAACGACAGTACCGCTTCGCGCGGCGGGCAGGTACGATTCGCGAACGATCGTGCGCTAACGCCGCCGGCGCGGGCGTTGCCGGTGTACCAGGCTACAGGAGGTCAGGAACCCTTGGCGGGGAAGAAAGAGCGGGAGCGCAGGCGCGCTCGCGAGCGATTCGAGCGCCAGCGGGAACAGCGTCTCCAGCGACGGCGCAAGGTCCGCCAGCGGACCGGCATCGGGTTCGCCGTGCTGCTTGCCGCCGGGCTCATCGCGGGCCTGACGGTGGCGTTCGCCGGAGGCGGCCCCGGCTCGGCCGCCTCGGGCAAGCCTACCGCCACGGCGTCCGCGTCGCCGTCGGCCACCACGTCCGCGGCCGCGGTCACCGAGCCCGCCCACCACTGCACGTACACCGCGGCGGGGGTGGCCGCCAGGAAGGTGAGCATGCCGCCGGCGACGCCGGACTACACGGCCAGCTACACGGCGACGATCAACACGAACCTGGGCAAGATCGACATCAACCTGCTTAACTCCAAGGCCACCTGCACCGTCAACTCGTTCGTCCACCTGGCGTCGGCCGGCTTTTGGGATGACAGTCAGTGCCATCGGCTGAGCACCGGCGGGGGGCTCTACATGCTCCAGTGCGGCGACCCGTACGCGAAGGCCAGCGCCAAGCTGAGCTGCTCGGCGACCGGAAGCGGCACGCCTGGAACGGGCGGCCCCGGGTATGAATTCGACAACGAAAACCTGACGGGGGCGACGTACAAGGCCGGCACGGTGGCGATGGCCAACAGCGGCACCAACGCCAACGGGTCCGGCACCAACGGAAGCCAGTTCTTCCTGGTGTACAAGGACAGCACGCTGCCGGCCCAATACACCCCGTTCGGGACGATTACCTCGGGCCTGGATATCCTCCAGAAAGTGGCGAAGGCCGGAACGACGTGTAACTATGCCGGAGCGGGCGGGGGCGTGCCTAAGGAGAAGGTCGTCATCGAGAGCGTGGCTATCCACAAGACCTGAGCAGCACTCCGCCCCGGCAGCGGGGCGGCACAAGAACCAGGAGGTTCGCCGTGACCACCGCCAACGATCCCTGGGGTCGGGTAGACGCCGACGGGACGGTCTACGTGCGTACCGCCGATGGCGAGCGTGTGATCGGCTCGTGGGCGGCGGGGAGCCCGGAGGAGGCGCTCGCGTTCTTCCGGCGCAAGTTCCAGTCGCTGGAGACCGAGGTCGCGCTCATCGAACAGCGCATCGCCGCTACCGAGATCGCCCCCGCCCAGGCGCAGGCCACCGTGCAGCGGCTGCTGCGCACGGTGGCCGAGGCCAACGCGCTCGGCGACCTGGACGGCCTGCGGACGCGGCTGGAGGCGCTGACGACCGCGGTCGATCAGCGCCGCGAGGAGGTCAGGGCCGCCCGCGAGCAGGCGCGCGCCGAGGCGCGCGAGATCAAGGAGCGGATCGTCGCCGAGGCCGAGCACATCGCGGCCGAGGCGACGCACTGGAAGGCCAGCGGCGAGCGGATGGCCGAGCTCCTGGAGGAGTGGAAGGCGGCACCGCACACCGACCGCTCCGTCGAGGCCGTGCTGTGGAAGCGGCTGTCGGCGGCGCGCAACGCCTTCACCAAGCGGCGTAAGGCGTACTTCGCCTCGCTGGAAGCCGAGCGGGAGGCCGTCAGGCTCCGCAAGGAAAAGCTCGTGGAGCAGGCCGAGGCGCTGTCGGACTCGACCGACTGGAGCGCCACCACCAGCGCCTACCGCGGCCTGATGCGCCAGTGGAAAGAGGCCGGCCGTGCGGGCCGCGAGGCCGAGGCGGAGCTGTGGAAGCGGTTCCGCGACGCCCAGGACAAATTCTTCGCCGCGCGGACCGAGGTGTACGCCGCCAAGGAAAGCGAGCTGCGCGCGCACGCCGCGGTCAAGGAGCATCTGCTCGCCGAGGCGCAGGCGCTGCTGCCGGTCACCGACCCGCGCGCGGCGCGGACCGCGCTGCGGTCGATCCAGGAGCGCTGGGAGCAGGCCGGGCCGGTGCCGCGGGAGGCCCGCGAGCACCTCGAGTCCGGGCTGCGCCGGGTGGAAGACGCGGTGCGGCGGGCCGAGGAGGCCCAGTGGCGGCGCTCCAACCCCGAGGCGCTGGCGCGGGCCGAGGGGACAGTGAACCAGCTTAAATCGGCGATCACGTCGCTGGAGGCGCAGCTGGCGCGGGCACGCGAGCGCGGCGACGCCGCGGGCGCCCGCAAGGCCGAGGAAGCGCTGGCCGCGCGCCGGTCCTGGCTGGCCGAAGCCGAGCGCACGCTGGCGGAGTTCAGCAGCTGAGCCTTCCCGCAGCCGTGCCCCGCATGGCGGGGCGAAGCTGGCGCACGTTCGGGATAAATGCCTTATCTCGTTACCCGGTAGACGTCGTAGACGCCGTCTACGCCGCGCACGGCGCGGAGCACGTCGCCGAGGTGCTTGGGGTCGCCCATCTCGAAGCTGAACCGGCTGATCGCCACCCGGTCCCTGCTGGTCGTCACCGACGCGGACAAGATGTTGACGTGCTGGTCGGACAGCACCCGGGTCACGTCGGACAGCAGCCTGGTCCGGTCCAGCGCCTCCACCTGGATGGCGACGAGGAACACCGAGCCCTCCGACGGCGCCCAGTGCACCTTGACCATCCGCTCGCGCTGGGTCTCGGTCAGGTGCGCCATGTTCACGCAGTCAGCGCGGTGCACGGAAACACCGTGGCCGTGCGTGACGAACCCCTGGATCTCATCTCCCGGGACCGGCGTGCAGCACTTGGACAGCCGGACCCAGACGTCGGACGCGCCCTCGACCTCGACGCCGGGATCGGCCGCCGGGCGCTGCCGCGGGCCGCGCCCGATCCGCGGCGGGATCGGGGTCGCCTCGGCTAGTTCCTCCTGCGCGCCGACCATCCCGCCAGCCGCGCGGACCAGCTTGGTGACGACCGACTGGGCGCTGATCCGGCCCTCGCCGACCGCCGCGTACAGCCCGGACACGTCCGGGTAGTGCAGTTCCCTGGCGATCTCGCGCAGCGTGTCCGCGCTGGCCAGCCGCTGCAACGGCAGGCCCTGCTTGCGCACCACCTTGGCGATCTGGTCCTTGCCGGCCTCCACGGCCGCTTCCCGGCGCTCCTTGGAGAACCACTGCCTGATCTTGTTCCTGGCGCGGGCGCTCTTGACGAAGTTGAGCCAGTCCCTGTTGGGCCCCGCCTCCTGCGCCTTGGACGTGAAGATCTCGACGGTGTCGCCGTTTTCCAGGGTGGACTCAAGCGCCACCAGGCGGCCGTTCACCCGGGCGCCGATCGTGCGGTGCCCGACCTCGGTGTGGATCGCGTACGCGAAGTCGACCGGGGTGGAATCCTGCGGCAGGGCGATGACCTCGCCCTTGGGGGTGAACACGTAGACTTCGCTGCCGCCCAGGTCGAAGCGCAGCGAGTCGAGGAATTCGGCCGGGTCCTCGGTCTCGCGCTGCCAGTCGACGAGCTGGCGCAGCCAGGCCATCTCGGTGGCCTCGTCCTTGCCGCCCTTCCCGTCCCTGCGCGCCCCGGCGGGGCCGTGCGCGAGCATGTCCTCCTTGTACTTCCAGTGCGCGGCGACCCCGTACTCGGCGCGCTTGTGCATGCCCCAGGTGCGGATTTGCAGCTCCACCGGCTTGCCGCCCGGGCCGATGACCGTGGTGTGCAGCGACTGGTACATGTTGAACTTCGGCATCGCGATGTAGTCCTTGAACCGGCCGGGGACCGGGTTCCACCGCGCGTGGATCGTGCCGAGCGCCGCGTAGCAGTCCCGCACCGAGTCGACGAGGACCCGGATACCGACCAGGTCGTAGATCTCGTCGAAGCCGACGTTGCGGGCGATCATCTTCTGGTAGATCGAGTAGTAGTGCTTCGGGCGGCCGGTCACGGTGGCCTTGATCTTCGCGTCGCGCAGGTCGCCCTGCAAGTCCGTGATGACCTCCTGCAAGAACACGTCCCGGCGCGGCGCGCGCTGTGCCACCAGGCGGGCGATCTCGTCGTAGCGCTTGGGGTACAAGGTGGCGAACGCGAGGTCCTCCAGTTCCCACTTCACCGTGTTCATGCCCAGCCGGTGCGCCAGCGGGGCGAAGATCTCCAGGGTCTCGCGGGACTTGCGCTCCTGCTTCTCCCGCGGCAGGTAGCGCAGCGTGCGCATGTTGTGCAGCCGGTCGGCGAGCTTGATGACGAGCACCCGGATGTCGCGCGACATCGCGACGACCATCTTGCGCACGGTTTCCGCCTCGGCGGACTCGCCGTACTTGACCTTGTCCAGCTTGGTCACGCCGTCCACCAGCGCGGCCACGTCCTCGCCGAACTCGCCCCTCAGCTCCACGAGGGTGTACGGCGTGTCCTCGACCGTGTCGTGCAGCAGCGCCGCGCAGATCGTCTCGGTGTTCACGCCGAGTTCGGCAAGGATGGTCGCGACCGCGAGCGGGTGCGTGATGTAGGGATCGCCGCTCTTGCGCTTCTGGTCGCGGTGCCAGTAGGCCGCGACATCATAGGCCCGCTCCACGATCCGCACGTCGGCCTTCGGATGCGTGGCGCGGATGGTCTTGATAAGCGGTTCGAGTACAGGGTTCACACCGGACCCCCGCTGGGCTCCGAGCCTCGCGAGGCGGCGGCGCACGCCGACGCCGGGCAGGACGGGCTGCGGCTGCGCTGCCGCCGCGTTTTCCTGGCGCTGCCGGGGTTCCCGGCGTGCGGGCGCGCTGGCGGTGCCCGCGGCGGCGGTCTCGCGGTCCCCGCCGGCGGGCACGGCCGCGGTGCCGGCGGGCACGGTCACGGTGCCCGCGGCGGCGGGCCCGCCCGCGGGCGCGCCGCGCTCCGGCCTGGTCGCCGTCGCCTGGTCCGTGGCGCCGCGGGTATCACGCGGAACCCCCGCCGTCTCTTCGATCCGGGCAGCCTCGGCGCCGGCCGTGGCGGTCGTCATCACATCACCGGCCACTAGCGCTCCTCGCATCTGCCGAGGTACCAGTCTACTTGCGATTGATAACCCGCGGGCAGAACCTGGCATTCCGCCGGAAGGCGCCCCGGCGCCCCGGCGCCCCGGCGGGGCGGGCCCTGCCGGGGCGCCGGGTCAGACCGTGAGCAGGGAGCGGACGTCCAGGCCGGACAGGACGGAGCGGCCCTTGAGGAACGAAAGCTCTATCAGGACCGCGATCCCCGCGACCGCGGCGCCGGACTGCCTGACCAGGGCGGCCGTGGCCCGGGCGGTGCCGCCGGTGGCCAGCACGTCGTCGACGATCAGCACCCGGTCACCGGGCCCGAAGGCGTCCTGGTGCACCTCCAGGGTGGCGGTGCCGTACTCAAGCTGGTACTCCTGCGCGAACGTCGCCGACGGCAGCTTGCCCTTCTTGCGGACCGGGACGAAGCCGGCCCCGCTGCGGTACGCGACGGGAGCTGCCAGGATGAACCCGCGCGCCTCGATCCCGGCCACCTTGTCCACCGGCCCGAACGACGCGGCGAGCGCGTCGACGACCGCGCTGAAGACCCTGGGCTCGGCCAGCAGCGGCGTGATGTCCTTGAACAGCACGCCGGGCTGCGGGTAGTCGGGGACATCGCGGATGTGGGACGTGATAAGGCTGGCGATGTCCGCCTCCGATGCCTGGAACACGCTGCGCTACCGCCTCTTCTTCTTCGGGCCGGGGCGGCGCTGGGCGCTGCCGCCGCGGCGGGGCTGCTGCCGGCTGACGGCCGGCCGGGTACCGTCCGCCGCCCGCCGCGCCGCGGGGCCGGCGCCCTGGGACGCGGGGACCGTCATCTCGTCGTTCTCCTGCCCTGGCGCCTGCTCTGGCCCTGGCGCCTGCTCTGGCGCGTCATCGCTGCGAACCTGCGCGGATCCGGCCGGCCTGCCCGCGCTGGTCCCCTCGTCCCCGGACGCGCCGGCCGCCGGGGTGGTCATGGCGGCGCTGCCGCCGGCAGCGCCGCTGGCACTGGCGGCAGCGGCGCTGGCGCTGGCAGCGACGGCGGCGGACGTGCGCCTGGCGGCGCGGCCGCCGGACTCGCGCAGCGCGACCCGCCTGGCCAGTTCCCTGTACTGCGGCTCGCGTTCCTTCAGGTCGGCGAGCACGGGGGTGGCGATGCAGATCGATGAGTAGGTGCCGGACAGCATGCCGATGAACAGGACCAGCGACAGGTCCTTCAGCGTGCCGGCGCCGAGCAGGCCGGCGCCGACGAACAGGATCGAGGCGACGGGCAGCAGCGCGGTCAGCGAGGTGTTGATCGACCGCACC
>DATGLH010000071.1:0-15886 GCA_035294225.1 Trebonia sp. | reverse complement strand
GCCCGCCGCCTGAGCAGCGCGGCCGGCGTCACAGTCGCCGAGCCCCCGTTCGGAACCCTCGAGCTGACCGAAGCCGCCTGGTGGCACCCCATGCGCGCCGCCGACCCCGCCCTCACCTGGCTCCGCGCCATCGTCCAGGAGGAGGCCAGCCATGCCTAGTCCCCCAGGACCGCGACATGGTTCATGCGGCGGGCGGCCGGGGTGATCATCCGCCCGACCCGCTCCACGAGCAGGGACATCTCGTAGGCGACCAGGCCTAGGTCGCAGTTGGACCCGGCCAGCACGGCAAGGCTCGCGCCGCTGCTGATGGTCATGACCACCAGCACCCCGGCCTGCATCTCCACCACGGTCTGCACGACTATGCCGCCCTGGAAGGCGCGCGCCGCGCCCTGGGTCAAGCTCGCCAGGCCCGACGTCACCGCTGCCAGCTGGTCAGCCCGATCCTGCGGGAACCCGGCGCTGAACGCGAGGGGAAGCCCGTCGGACGATACGACCACTGCGTGGGCCACGTCGCGAACCCGCTCGACAAAGTCCGTGACCAGCCAGTTCAGGTCCTGCGTCGGATGACCCGGGGTGCTCACCTGTGTGCTCCTTCCGGCTGCTGCCGTCGTCAGCTCTCGTCTGTTCCGAAATTCCACGGCGCGGCGGCCCGGCCTTCCCTGGCGCCGCGCTGAAGGTTGCTGAGCCGGTCGCGGACCTCTTCCGCTGACCGCCCCGGCGCGCCCTCCGCTGGCTGCCGGTTCTCCGCCTGTGCCGCCTGCCCCGCCTGTGCCGCCTGCTGCCCCGGCGGCCGGCCGCCGATCGAGCCAGGGATCAGGTTGGCGCTCGGCACCCGCTTGGGCAGTCCCGCCGCGGTCGTCTCGCCGACGGAAGGCGAGGCGACCGCCTCGGCCGCCCGGAATCCCTCATCCCCGGGCGACGTCCACGGGCTGTTCCCGGAACGGCTCCCGGCGCTGAGGGAGCTTCCGCCTCGCCGGAACCAGTCCGACTCGACCGCGTCATAGATCGGCAGCCGCGGATCCCCGGCGCCGCCCGGCACGGCGGTACCGCTATCGGGTTTCGGTTCCGGCGGCGGGGCCGGGACGGGCGGCGGGGCCGGGACCGGCGGCGGGACTGAGACCGGCGGCGGGACTGAGACCGGCGGCGGGGCCGGGACCGGCGGCGGAGCTGAGGCGGCCGGGTCGGCGGGCTGCCCGGCGAACCAGTCGGCGCCGTCCGCCCGGGCGGCGCGCCAGCGCCCGGGTGCCATCAGCGCCGGTGCCTGGGTCGGCACCATCGGGGCGGCGGCCACGTAGCCGTCCGCGTCGAAACGCCGCCGCAGCCGGTCAAGCGGCGGTGCCGCCGCTATCTCGGCCACCGCCTCAGGCAGCCAGATCAGCGCGGACAAGCCGCCGCCGTGCGCGTGGCGCAGCCGGACCCGGACCCCGTGCCTGGCGGCCAGCCGGCCCACGACGAACAGGCCCATCCGCCTGGATACCGCGACGTCGATCACCGGCGGGTTGTCCAGCCGCCAGTTCGCGTGCGCCAGCTCCTGGTCCGGTATCCCCAGTCCTTCATCGATGATCTCGACCAGCACTCCGCCGCTGGCGAGCGGCTGGCCGGTGACGAGCACCTGCGTGTGCTCGGGGGAGAACGTGGCCGCGTTCTCCAGCAGTTCCGCGGCCAGGTGCACCACGTCGCTCGCGGCGCGCCCGGCGATGACGATTCCCGGCTGCACGCTGAGCGTGATCCGCTCGTACTGCTCTATCTCGGAGATCGCGGCGCGCAGCACGTCCACGAGCGGCACCGGCTGGCTCCACTTGCGGGACGCCTCATGCCCCGCGAGCACCAGCAGGTTCTCGGAGTTGCGGCGCATCCGGGTGGCGAGGTGGTCGAGCCGGAACAGGCTGCTCAGCCGGTCCGAGTCCTGCTCGGACTGCTCCAGTGATTCGATGATGCTCAGCTGCCGCTCGATCAGCGACTGGCTGCGCCGGGACAGGTTCACGAACATGGCGTTCAGGTTCGCCCGGAGCATGGCCTCCTCGCTGGCCAGCCGGACCGCCTCGCTGTGCACCTGATCGAACGCGCGGGCCACCTCACCGATCTCGTCGGTGGAGTCGACCTCGATGGGCTCGATCTGGACCGCCTCGGCGGTGCCCTGGCTCTCGCTCAGCCGGCGCACCATGTCGGGCAGCCGGCGGCCCGCCACGTCCAGGGCGTCGGCGCGGAGCTTGCGCAGCGGACTGATCATGGAGCGGCCCATCAGGATCGTGATGATCAAGATGAGCACGAGCAGCACGCCGACGACGACCGCGGTGAGCTTCTCCGAGTTCTGCGCGCCCTGCTGTAGCGCGTTGGCCTGCGCGACGACGGAAGCCAGGTTGTCGCTCTCGACGGACCGCATGGCGTTCAGGGTGAATGACATGTCGCTGAACCATGTCTGCGGCGGGTTGCCGCGCAGCGGCTGGCCGTTGCTCCCGCGGACGATGGCGTCGAGTTCGGTTGCCAGCGCCGCGTCGACGCCCGGCCCCGTGACAGCGTCGTTGAACTGCTGGGTCTCGGTGAGCGCGGGCGACAGGCCCGATGACGGGACGAAGGCGGGCAGGCTGGTGGAGTCCTGCTGGAAGGTGGCCAGGTCGCTCGCCTGGCTCGACTGCGCCGCGACGAGGGCGTTCAGGGCGCCGGGCTCGAACTGCCCTTCAAGGAGCGCCGCGTACAGGATGGCCCGTTGCTGTGAGGCCTGTTCTTCCGCCTGCGCGAGCGCTTCGAGCGAGGTCACCGTCTGCGCCAGCTGCGCGCTTGAGCTGCCTTCCGCGAGGTCGCTGTCGAACGCGAGCAGCGTCGCGATGACGGCGGAGTAGTGGTTGATCAGCGGGAGAGGGGACATCTGGCTGTGCGCGAGGCCGCGCAGCTCGGTGAGGGCGGACAGGCTGCTCAGCGCGAGCGACAGGTCCGCCCGGGCGGTGGCCGGGTAGGCCGGGCCGATCGTGCCGGCCAGCCGCTGCGCCGCCGCGAGGCGGGCGCCGGTCACCGCGTACTGGGCCTGCAACTGGCCGAGTATGGCCGCCGCCGCCGAGTTCTGGCCTGACAGCCGCGTCGCGACATAGCCGGCCGTGAGGTCGCGCTCATCCTGGATGGACTCCGCCAGCGCGGTGATGTCCGTGCCGAGCATGCCGAGCTGGCTGGTGCGCGCGGCGGCGGCCGAGGTGTCCTGCGCCACCTGGATGCGCAGCACGCCGAGGACGATCGCCGCCACGCTGGGAATGATGACCAAGGCGAGCACGCGCCATCGGATCCGCCAGTTCTTCACCTGCCAGAGCGACGGCAGTCCTCGCCCCCGGCCGCCGGGAGAAGCCTGCTGGCCCGGCAGCAGCCCGCTGCCGTCGGCCACCGCTGGCAGGGTGGTGCGGCCACTGTCTTGATTGACCATCGCTTGGAACCCTCTGCTCCCATTCGCGGAACCCGCAGAACTCGCAGGGAGAACGGCGGTAATTACTAAGGCATAGTTCACGAATGACTAATCGAGGCAGCAAGGCAGGCAGAACCAGGCCACGCACCTGCCCCGGCACGACGCGACCCGCCAGCGCGCTTAAATCAAATGACCATCACATAGCGCACATATCAAAAATAACCAGACGAGCCACCGCGGATGCCGTCGGTTAGCTAGTGATAACTATCTTGTAATGATATGGCCACGTATATGTTTATCCGATGGTTGGAGCTACCAGCGCGTTCGTGAATGGCCAGGTCCGGGGCCTGCGTCAATAGGTATTGTTCATCCTCAGTGCGGGGGAGCCCGCCGCCGCCCGCTCCATCCGTGACTCAGCGTCGTCGCCAACGTGGCGCTGCCGCTGCGCCGCACGCGGACATCTCCCCCTGGGACGGGACCCCGGCACGGGAGCTCCCGCCCCCATCCCCGGGAATCGGAGGAAGACCGAATGTAGGGCCGCGCCGGGCTCGGACTAAGTGGCCGTGCCGCCTCGCCTGCGGTCTGCGTTACCGGCAGGCGCCAGTCTTCTCGCCTCGTTTTATAGCCCGATGTTGATATCGTTAAGGAGGGCAATGCGAAGCCCATGTATGCGCCGGCTGGGTCTCCTGCTGGCGACCGGCCTGCTTGCCGCCGGGCTCGGTGCGTGCAGTTCAGGCTCGGCCGCCAGCACCGCCGCTGACAGCCCAGGGTCAGGGCCGGAGCTGAAGAACATCACCATCGCCATCCTGCCGATCACGGACGCCGTTGTCGTGCAGATCGCGCAGGAGGAGGGAATCTTCAAGCAGGAGGGATTCGACAGCGTCAAGGTCCTGGACCTGAAGACGCTGGCCACCTCGAACCTTCAGCTGCAAAGCCACACCGCGGACATCGTCGCGGAGAACTATGTCAGCATGTTCACCCAGCAGGCACATGTGCCGGGCCTGAACCTGCGCATCATCGCGGACATGGCGCAGTCAGCGCCTAACCTGTTCGACATCATGGTCGGGAAGGGCTCCACGCTCACGTCGCTGTCCCAGCTGAAGGGCAAGAAGGTCGGCTGCCCGGCGCTGGGCGTCAGCTTCTGCCAGCTGGGCCTGGACATGCTGCTGAAGCCCTATGGTCTCAGCATCAGCAACCTGACGATCGTCCCGGTCCCATTCGCCCAGGGGCCGACGGCACTCGCCGCTCATACGGTCGATGCCGTGTTCGAGGCTGAGCCGTTCATCACGATCATGGAAGGCAAAGGGGCGCGGATCCTGCAAGACCTGATGTCCGGGCCGCTGGCCGGGGCGCCGCAGTCCTGCTGGGGTGTCCAGGAGTCGTTCTTGCAGAAGTACCCGAAGACGGTGGCCGCGTTCGCGCGGGCGATGAGCAAGGCCGACGCCATCGCCGACTCCGATCCGGCGCTCGTCCGCAAGGACCTGCCCAAGATCATCCCCACGCTGAGCCCGAAGCTCGCCTCGGTCATCGGCCTGCCCACCTGGAACACCACGCTCAGCCTGGCCCGCATGGAGCGGGTGGCCGACATCATGGAGGAATTCGGCGCCCTGCCGAAGAACTTCGACGTCAAGCAGATGTACGTGCCGCCGCCGGCGGGATCGTGATCCTGGCGCTGCCGAGGCCGCCGAGGCAGCCGGGAGCTTACCGGCCGGTCTGCCTCGGCGCGGCGGGCTTCATCGTGGCAGGCGCGGCCGCCCAGCTGATCATGTGGGCCGGCGGGTTCGGCCAGGGCGTGCTCCCGCTGCCGTCTTCGGTGCTCGCCAGCGCCGCCGACCTGGCCAGGAACGGCATGTTCCTGGCCAGCGTCGGGTCGACGATGGCGGCATGGGCGGAGGCGATGGCGGCCAGCGTCGTCATCGGCGTCCTCCTCGGGCTGCTGCTCGGCGTGCTGCCCTG
This sequence comes from Trebonia sp., assembly GCA_035294225.1. GTDB lineage: Bacteria > Actinomycetota > Actinomycetes > Streptosporangiales > Streptosporangiaceae > Trebonia. The sequence continues at coordinate 10,542 of DATGLH010000071.1, read as the reverse complement.
GGCCGGGTCAGCCGCCGGGCTGGTGATCGAGTTCCTGCGGCCGATCCCGTCAGTGGTGCTGATCCCGCTGGTCCTGCTTATCGTGCAGGACAACATGCGGACCGAGCTGGTGATCATCGTGTACGCGTCGGTGTGGCCCGTGCTTATCAACACGATCTACGGGGTCAGGGACGTCGATCCGGTGGCCAAGGAGACGATGCGCAGCTTCGGGTTCGGCCCGCTGACCGTGGTCGGCCGCGTGTCGCTGCCGAGTGCGGCGCCGTTCATCGCCACCGGCGTCAGGATCGCCGCGTCGGTCGCACTCGTCGTGGCCGTCGCGGCCGAGCTCATCGGCACGGGGATGAACGGCATCGGCGCCTACCTGACCAACCTGGAAAGCGGCACCGACAGCAGCGCTCCCATGATCGCGGTGGCGGTGTGGGCCGGGCTGCTCGGGATCGTCATCAACGCCGTCTTCACCGGCGCCGAACGGCGGATGTTCCGCTGGCATCACGCGCTGACCGGGACGACGGGCGCGGCGGACACGTGAAGCGCCGTCTCGCCCGCGCCGCGGTGCAGGTGCTCGTGCTGGCGGCCGCCGTCGGCGGCTGGCAGCTCGCCGCCGACTCGGCGGGCAACCCGTTCCTCCTGCCGCCGTCGCAGATCGCGTCGGCCATGTACCACCTGTGGTTCTCCGGTCCCGCCAGCCATCTGTGGCTGACCGCCGATGCGACGGGCAACCTGCTGCCCAGTCTCGGCCGCATGCTCGGCGGGTGGGCGGCCGCCTGCCTGGCCGGGATCGCGATCGGCGTGGCGATCGGCCGGCTGCCGCTGCTCGCCGAGCTCGCCGAGCCCATCGTCCATTTCGGCCGGGCGATCCCGCCGCCGACGGTGGTGCCGGTCTTCCTGTTCGTGTTCAAGATCGGCACGCCGATGGAGGTCGCGGCGATCGTCTTCGGCGTCATCTGGCCGGTGCTGGTGAACTCCATCGACGGCGCCAGGCACGTGCACCCGGGGCACATCGAGACGGCGCGCGCCTTCCGTGTCCCTGCCTTCCAGCGGCTGGTGCGGATCGTCCTGCCGAGCGCGGGCCCGAAGATCTTCGCCGGGCTGCGGCTGGCCATGGCCCTGGCCCTGATCATGATGATCATCTCGGAGTTTGTCGGCAGCACGGACGGGATCGGCCGGGAGATGCTCCAAGCGCAGGCCAACACGGACATCCAGCAGATGTGGGCGATCGTCTTGTTGCTAGGGCTCCTCGGAATCGTCCTCAATGGGCTGCTCAGCTTGCTGGAGCACCGGGTCCTCGCGGGGCAGCGCCGATCCCGCGCGCTGCCCTGAGCACCCGCGGGGCCTGATCACTGGATCTGACCGAAAATGCGCGGCCGCGACCGGCGGACGGGACACGTCCCCGGCGGCGGCCGCCACGTCCACGATGAGAGGTGGCCACCAAGGTGTGGGTTCCAGATACGTATCTCCGCTTTACGAAAGTCCGTACCCGGGGAGTGGCCGACCTGCTCGCGCGGGTCAGCCATCCCGCGCCGCGCCTGATCATCGACCTTGGATGCGGGCCGGGTAACAACACCGAGCTGATCACGCAGCGCTGGCCGGACGCCCGGGTCATCGGCGTGGACAAGTCGCCCGCCATGATCGCCGCCGCGCGCGGGCGGGAGCGGCCGGGGCACCTCGAATTCCGCCAGGCCGACATCGTCCAGTGGCAGCCGGACGAGCCCGCGGACATCGTGCTGCTCAACGCCGTGCTGCAATGGATCCCCGGCCACGTCGCGCTGCTGCCCCGGTTCGCCGCGATGCTGGCGCCGGCGGGGGTGCTCGGCTTCCAGACCCCTGGAACGCCATCGGGAAGGAGGGGAACGCCCCCCGACAACCTGGCCGCCATCGCCTGCGAGATGGCCCGCGAACCGCGGTGGCGGGACCAGCTGGGCGCGATATATGCGGACAGCGAATTGCCCAGCGCCATGGACTACGTCGTCGCGCTCGAAGATGCCGGATTGCGCGCGGAGGTCTGGGAGACCTGGTACACCCATACAATGGCAGGAACCGGGAACCTGGTGGAGTACGCGTCCGGCGCGGTGCTGCAACCAGCTCTCGCGGCTCTCGCGCCAGATGAGGCGGAGCGGTTCCTCGCCGAGTTTTCCCGGCGTGCCAGCGAGGCCTTCCCGCCGCGCGTTATCGGCGGCGAACGCGTCGAGGCAATCCGCGGGTACCGCATCTTCGCGGTCGGACGGTCAGCGCCGCTCTAATACCAGTGCTCGCCTGCTAATACTGCTAATACGAGTGCTCGCCCGCCGGCGCCACCGCACTCCGATTCTGGCGTACGGCGGCCCCGTGCGGCGAGCCTTATCGAGCCTTATCGAGGCTAAGCGGAGTTTTGTCAAGGCTAAGAGCCGGTATCGGCGCGGTCGGGGTTTTCGCGCGGCTAGATTCATCGGTGAAAGCGATAGTCCGTCAGCCGGGCGGCCTGACGCGGCAGCAGACGGCCGGATAGGAACAATGGTGCTTGAGGTAACCGACCTGACGCGGAGATACGGATCGCACCAGGCGATCGAGAATGTCAACCTGCGGGTGGACGACGGCGAGCTCGTCACGATCGTGGGGCCCTCCGGGTGCGGCAAGTCCACGCTGCTGCGGTGCGTGGCAGGCCTGCTCCGCCCCACGGCCGGACAGGTCGTCCTGGACGGTACGGTCGTGACCCGGGTTCCGGACCGGCTCGCCGTCGTTTTCCAGGACTACAGCCGGTCGCTCTACCCGTGGCTGAGCGTGGCCGACAACGTGGCGCTGCCGTTGCGCCGCACCGAGCGGCGCCGGGCGGTGCGGCGCAAGGCCGCGCTCAGCGCGCTGGAGTCGGTCGGGCTGGCCGGCTTCGAGGGCAGGTACCCATGGCAGCTTTCCGGCGGCATGCAGCAGCGGGTCGCCATCGCCCGCGCGCTGGCGTGCGACCCGGTGCTGCTGCTGATGGACGAGCCGTTCGGCTCGGTCGACGCGCAGATCAGGGAGGACCTGGAGGACCTGGTGCTGCGGGTGCGGGCCGAACGGAACATCACGACCCTGATCGTCACGCACGACATCGACGAGAGCGTTTACACCGGCGACCGGGTCATCGTGCTGACCCCGGGCCCGGGCCGCGTCCGCGCCGAGGTGGCGGTGGACCTGCCCTCGCCGCGGGACCAGATCACCACCAGGGAACTGCGCGAGTTCGCGCACCTGCGCGCCGAGGTGAGCCGCCTCGTCCGCGGCGCGAGGCGGCCAGAGCCCTGCCCGCCGGCCGCCGGCACATCCACTCGAAGGTGAGGCCTCATGACCACCGCGTACCACGCCGAGCACGTCGGCAGCCTGCTCCGCCCGCCGTGGCTGCTCAAGGCGCGCCAGGCGCACCAGAAGGGCGAGCTCGCCCTGGAAGAACTGCGCGCCGCCGAGGACCGCGCGATTCTCGGGCACATCGCCCTGCAGCGTGACGCCGGGATGCGGGTCTTCACCGACGGCGAGGCGCGCAGGGACTCCTGGCGGGCCGGCCTCATGGAATCGCTGGACGGGGTGGTGCCGGTCACGCGGGTCATGACGTGGTACCGGGACGGCAGGGAACTTCCCCCGGAAGAGACGCCGGGCGATGGCGTGGCGGCCGCCGCGCCGGTGTCACGCAAGCAGGACCTCACCGGCGTCGAGGCCGCGTTCATGGCCAGGCACGCGCCCGGGACCTTCAAGATCACGATGATCAGCGCCTCGATGGGCGGGATGATCTGGGATCCGCGGATCAGCGCCGCCGCCTATCCGACGCCGGCGAGCCTGATCGAGGACCTGGTGGCGCTGCAACTGGAGGAGATCGAGGGCCTGATCGCCCGGGGGGTGCGCTGGATCCAGCTCGACTCGCTGGCCTACAACCGGGTGTTCGACACAAGCAAGGACGACAACGTCCGCGGCGGCCTCAGCCCGGAGCAACTGCTGGACGCGACGGTGACCGTCGACGCGAAGATCGTCGCCACGGTGAAGCGCGGGCACCCCGACGTCACCATGGCCATGCACATCTGCCGCGGCAACTACCGCAGCGCGTGGGGAGGCCAGGGCAGCTACGAGCCGGTCGCCGAGCGGCTGTTCAACGAGGTCCCCGTCGACAGGTTCCTCCTGGAGTACGACACCGAGCGGGCCGGCGGCTTCGAGCCGCTGCGCTTCGTCCCGCGCGGCGAGACGGGCCCGACCGTGGTGCTTGGCCTGGTCAGCACCAAGGTCCCCGAGCTTGAGGACGCCGACGAGCTGTGCCGCCGCATCGACGAGGCGGCCGGCTACGTGCCGCTGGAGAACCTGGCGATCAGCCCGCAGTGCGGCTTCGCCTCCGGGGCCGTGGGCAACCTGATCACGGTCGACGACGAGCGGCGCAAGCTCGAGCTCGTGGCGGCCACCGCCAGCAGGGTCTGGGGCTAGCGCTCGCGGCGCGCTCCTTGACGCCGGGGCGGTTCGCGCCCCTGGAAAGCGCTGACCTGCCGGCGGCCGCCTTCGTCCAAGTCTGCCGTACGGCGGACCCGGCAACACGTGTCAGGAGGATCCCCGCCGGCGGAGCAAGCGGGGCCGGACGCAGCCACCACGGTACGTTGCGGGGCGTGGGTATTCTTCGAAGCATGTCTGTCGAGTCGGTCTACCCGCGGCTAGAACCCCTGCTGCCGCTTGTCCGCAAGCCGGTGCAGTACGTCGGCGGCGAGGTGAACTCGGTCCTCAAGGAGTGGGACGAGACCGATGTCCGGTGGGCGCTGCTGTACCCCGACGCGTACGAGGTCGGACAGCCCAACCAGGGCCTGGCGATCCTGTACGAGGTGCTGAACTCCCAGCCCGGCGTGCTCGCCGAGCGCACCTACAGCGTGTGGCCGGACCTGGAGCGGCTCATGCGGTCCCGCGGCATCCCGCAGTTCACCGTGGACGGACACCGCCCGGTCGGCGCCTTCGACATCCTCGGGGTCAGCTTTCCCACCGAGCTTGGCTATACGAACCTGCTCACCGCGCTCGACCTGGCGGGGATTCCGCTCTTTTCTTCCGAACGGACGGTGGCGCATCCCCTGGTCATAGCCGGCGGTCACGCGGTGTTCAACCCCGAGCCGATCGCCGACTTCCTGGACGCCGCGGTGCTCGGCGACGGCGAGGAGGCGGTCCTCCAGATCACCCGCCTGGTGCGGGAGTGGAAGGCCGCCGGCCGGCCCGGCGGCCGGGACGGCCTGCTGGCCTCGCTCGCCGCCACCGGCGCGGTGTACGTGCCGCGGTTCTACGACGTGGCGTACCTGCCAGACGGGCGGATCGAGCGGGTGGTGCCGAACCGGCCGGGCGTGCCGGCCTCCGTGCGCAAGCACACGCTGCTCGACCTGGACGCCTGGCCGTACCCGCGGGCGCCGGTTGTGCCGGTCGCGGAGACCGTTCACGAGCGCTACAGCGTGGAGATCTTCCGCGGCTGCACCCGCGGCTGCCGGTTCTGCCAGGCCGGGATGATCACCCGGCCGGTGCGCGAGCGGTCGATCACCACGATCGGGAAGATGGTGGAGGGCGGCGTGCGGGCCACCGGGTTCACCGAGGTGGGCCTGCTGTCCCTGTCCAGCGCCGACCACAGCGAGATCAACGAGATCGCGTCCGGCCTCGCCGACTGTTACGAGGGCACGAACACCGGGCTGTCGCTGCCGTCCACCCGGGTCGACGCGTTCAACGTGGCGCTGGCCAACGAGCTGTCCAGGAACGGGCGGCGGTCGGGGCTCACGTTCGCGCCCGAGGGCGGCTCGGAGCGGATGCGGGCGGTCATCAACAAGATGGTGACCGAAGAGGACTTGATCCGGACCGTGACGACCGCCTACTCGTCGGGATGGCGGCAGGTGAAGCTGTACTTCATGTGCGGCCTGCCGACCGAGACCGACGAGGACGTGCTGGCGATCGCGGACCTGGCCAGGAAGGTTATCGCCGCCGGGCGGGAGGCGACTGGGCGGCGGGACATCCGGTGCACGGTGTCGATCGGCGGGTTCGTGCCGAAGCCGCACACCCCCTTCCAGTGGGCCGCGCAGTGCCCGCCGGAGGTGGTGGACAGGAGGCTGCGCGCGCTGGGAGACGCGCTGCGCGCCGACCGGGCCTATGGGAAGTCGATCGGGTACCGCTACCACGACGGGTCGCCGTCGCTGGTGGAAGGGCTGCTGTCCAGGGGCGACCGCCGGGTGGGCCGGGTGATCCTCGCGGCCTGGCGGGACGGCGCCCGGTTCGACGGGTGGAGCGAGTACTTCTCGTTCGGCCGGTGGGTGGACGCCGCGGCGCGTGCGCTGGCCGGCGAGCCTGTTGACCTGGACTGGTACACGACCCGCGAGCGCGACTACGGCGAGGTGCTGCCGTGGGATCACCTGGACGCCGGCCTGGACCGGGACTGGCTCTGGGGGGACTGGCGGTCCGCGGTCGCGCCCGAGGGGGCCGGCGAGGTGGAAGACTGCCGCTGGACTCCGTGTTATGAGTGTGGGGTGTGCTCGGCGATGGGCACGCAGATCCAGACGGGCCCAACCGGGGAGCGGCTAGACGGGCGCCGTCTGCTTCCCGTAGTGGCTACCGGGAGATGAGCGTGAGCAAGGCGGCACCGCGCGGCGACGCGCCGCAGCCTGCGGTGCAGCACCTGCTCGTCCGGTATGCTAAGCGCGGAAAGATGCGTTTTGCCAGCCACAGGGATGTGGCGCGGGCCTTCGAGCGGGGCGTGCGGCGGGCAGGGCTGCCCGTGGCGCATTCGGCAGGGTTCACGCCGCACCCGAAGATCTCCTACGCGGGAGGTGCCCCGACCGGGGTCGCGAGCGAGGCAGAGTACCTGAGCCTCGCGCTGACCAGCCGGTACGAGGCGGACACCGTGCGGGAGCGGCTGGACGCGGCGCTGCCTGATGGGATAGACGTGATCGCTGTCACTGAGGATGCCGGGGGGTTGCCGGCCAGCCGGCTCACCGCCTCCGAGTGGCAGGTAATCCTTCCCGGCGTGACGCCGGAGGCCGCCGCGCCGGCGGTGGAGAAGTTCCTCGCCCTTGAGCACGCTCCGGTGGAGCGTCTCACCAGCAAGGGCATGCGGCGCATGGACGCCAGGTCCGCCGTGGCCGCGATGAGCGTTGCCCCCGCGCCCTCCGGAGCCATGCTGCGGATGGTTGTCCGGCACACCGTCCCGGCGGTGCGGCCCGACGACGTGCTCACCGCGCTACGCGAGGTTTCCGACGTGGTCCCGGCCGCGCCGCCGCTGATGACGCGGCTGGCGCAGGGGGCACTCGGCGAATCCGGGGTGGTCGCGCCATGACCGCCGCGGAAATCAGGAATGCAAACATGTCTGGGCGCCGCGCCGGCAGCCCCGCGCGTGCCCGTTTCCCGCGCGGCGCCGCCGGCGGCCACTGCGTCAGCGACGGCAGGGCCAGCGGCCCAGGCGAACGAACACTACGAGCTTCCGTGCGGCGCGCCGCCTCGTTGCGCGCGGTCGCGCCCGGAAGCCTGACTGGAGATTGCCCGTATGCTCGACAGCGAGCTGAACAGCTACGACACAGACGATAACGAGGCCAATGGCCAGGCACAGGGCGGGACGCAGCCCGCGCAGGTCCCGCCGGCAGCGGTAGCGCCGTCAGCACCGGCGGCGCCGCCGGTACCGGCGGCGCTCTTCCAGCCCCCGCAGGTCGTTTTCCAGCCGCCCGCGCCGGTGCCCGCGCGGGAAGGCGGCCGCGACGTCGGCGACGACGACGCCGACGCCGACGGCGGCCGGGGCGGCCGCCGGGCTTCCCGTGGCGGCCGCGGCGCGCGCGGTTCCCGCGGCGGCCGCGGCGACGGCGCGCCGGACGAGGAGCTTTCCGGCGCTGACAGCGCGGAGGACGCCGATTCTGAAGCCGGCGTAGCCGACGATGCCGGGGGCGCGGCGGACGACGGCGATGAGGCGGGGACCGGCCGCCGTCGCCGTCGCCGCACCCGCGGCCGGGGACGTGCCGAGGCCGCCGCGGAGGGCGCGGACGCCGACGGCACCGCGGCGGACGGGGCGGACACCACCGACACGGCGGACGCGGACACCGGCGGGGGCGAGCCCGGCGGGGGCGAGCCCGGCGAGGAAGGCGGCGTCTCCGGGACGGCCGCGGGCACGGGCTCCGGCCGCCGCCGGCGGCGCAAGCGGCGCCGTGGTTCGGCGGACGGGGACGTGGTCTCGCCCGACGACCCGCCGGACACCGTGGTGCACGTCCGCGAGCCGCACAACCCCGCCGACGACGTCCGCGCCGTCAAGGGCTCCACCCGGCTCGAGGCGAAGAAACAGCGGCGGCGGGAGGGCCGCGAGTCGGGCAGGCGCCGCCCGCCGGTGATCACCGAGTCGGAGTTCCTGGCGCGCCGGGAATCCGTCGAGCGGACGATGGTCGTGCGGCAGCGCGGCGACCGCACGCAGATCGCGGTGCTTGAGGACGGCGTGCTCGTCGAGCACTACGTGAACCGGACGACGCACGCCTCGTACGTCGGCAACGTGTACCTGGGCAAGGTACAGAACGTGCTGCCGTCGATGGAGGCCGCGTTCGTGGACATCGGAAAGGGCCGCAACGCCGTGCTCTACGCCGGCGAGGTCAACTTCGACGCCAGCGGCCTTGAAGGGCAGCCGAAGCGCATCGAGTCCGCCCTCAAGCCGGGTCAGTCCGTGATCGTGCAGGTCACCAAGGATCCGGTGGGCCACAAGGGCGCCCGGCTGACCAGCCAGATCAGCCTGCCCGGCCGGTACCTGGTCTACGTGCCGGGCGCGTCGATGACCGGGATCAGCCGCAAGCTTCCCGACACCGAGCGGAACCGGCTCAAGCACATCCTGAAGAAGGTGACCCCGGAGAACGCCGGCGTGATCGTGCGCACGGCGGCGGAGGGCGCCGCCGAGGCCGAACTCGACCGCGACGTGACCCGGCTGGCCGCCCAGTGGGAGAACATCGAGAAGAAGGCCAAGACGGCCACCGCGCCCGCGCTGCTCTACGGCGAGCCGGACCTGACGATCCGGGTGATCCGGGATGTCTTCAACGAGGACTTCAGCAAGCTCATCGTGTCCGGCGACGAGGGCTGGGACTTGATCGACGAGTACGTGCGGTACGTCGCGCCGCACCTGGCGGACCGGCTCATCCGGTGGCAGGGCGGCTCCGACGGCGACGAGGACGTGTTCGCCGCCTACCGGATCGACGAACAGCTCGCCAAGGCCCTGGAGCGCAAGGTGTGGCTGCCCAGCGGCGGCTCGCTGGTCATCGACCGGACCGAGGCGATGACGGTCATCGACGTGAACACCGGGAGGTTCACCGGCCAGGGCGGGAACCTGGAGGAAACCGTCACCCGCAACAACCTGGAGGCCGCCGAGGAGATCGTCCGGCAGCTCCGGCTGCGTGACGTCGGCGGCATCGTGGTCATCGACTTCATCGACATGGTGCTCGAGTCCAACAGGGAGCTGGTGCTCCGCCGGCTGCTCGAGTGCCTGGCCAGGGACCGGACCAAGCATCAGGTCGCCGAGGTGACGTCGCTCGGCCTGGTGCAGATGACCCGCAAGCGGGTCGGCGCCGGCCTGCTTGAGGCATTCTCCGAGCCGTGCGAGTGCTGCAACGGCCGCGGGGTCATCATCACGCTGGACCAGCCGGAGCCTGCCCACCGCTCCTCGGCCGGGCACGGGCGCCGCCCGGGCGCCAGGGCCGGCAACGGCCACGACCACGGGAACGGCAAGGCCGAGGGGAACGGCAAGGCCGAGGGGAACGGCCGCAGCGCCCGCCACGGCCGGGACCGCGCCCCCTCAGATCACTCCGCGCCGGACCGCTCCGCGCCGGAGCCGGCCGCGGTCACCCCGGACGGCCAGCCCCCGGTCACCGCCGGCGGCCAGTCCCAGGGCGGCCAGCCCCCGGTCACCGCCGGCGGCCAGTCCCAGGGCGGCAGGCGCGGCCGTCGCGACGGCCGCACGAACGGCGGCACGGCCAGCGCCTCGCTGGTGAGGGCCGTCGGCGCCGAGGTGGCTGTCGCCCCGGCGGACGCTGCCCCCGTGGCCACGGCACCGCCGATCGCCGAAGGCGCAGGCTCCGCCCTGGCGGGCCCGGTCGTGAGCGCCGCCGCGGAAACCGCCGGCCCGGTCCGCCGGACCCGCGCCGGCTCCGCGGTCGCCAGGCTGTCCGTCACCCCCGGCGAACCGCCGGCCGGGGCAGCCCCGGCTGTCCCGGCGCCCGCGCCCGCGCCCGCGGACAGCGTCATCCCGGCGCCCGCGGACAGCGTCACCCCGGCGGACGCGGACAGCGTCACCCCGGCGGACGCCGGCACTGCGGTCGGCCACGGCCCAGCGGAGGACGCGACATCGGCCGAGGCCGGCGCTGCGATCCGGGACGCGGCACCCGCACACGACGCGATCGCGGTCGGAGCTGGTGATGGGGCGGTGGGCGCGGATGCAACGGCAGGTGCCGCGGCCTCGCCTGAGGACGCCGCAGTCGGCACGCCGGCGTCGGCCGGCGAGGCCTGGCGCGGGGCGGAACCGTCCAGCGAGACCGTGACATCCAGCCAATCACCGGTGCCCGATACGGCCGTTCCGCCGGAATCCTGACCTCT
>DATGLH010000070.1:0-31766 GCA_035294225.1 Trebonia sp. | reverse complement strand
CACGGGCGGCCATCAAGCGCCGCTCCACGGCGATCGGGACGATCCGGCCGCGGCGTCAGTCCTGCGCGATGACGCACTCGACGACGGCGGCCCGGCCGGCATCGAGCGCCGCCAGGGCCCGCCGCAGCGCGGGCACCAGGTCCTCCGCCCGCTCCGCGCGCTCGCCGTGGGCGTGGCAGGCCGCGGCGAGCGCGGGGTAGTCCGGCGCCTTGGTGAACCGGGTGCCGACCGCGTCCCCGCGCCGCGCCGAGACGCCGCCGGGGAAGAGGCTGTAGACCGGGAGCCGACTGGCCCGGTAGCCGCCGTTGTTCAAGATCACGGTGAGGAACGGCGTGCCCCACTCGGCCGCCATCATCAACGCCGATGTCGGCACCCCGAACAGGAACGATCCGTCGCCGGTGACCGCGATCACCCGGCGGCCCGGGCGGGCGAGCCGCACCCCGAGCGCGCCGCCGAGAGCCCAGCCGAGACCGGAGGCCGCGGAGCCGACCAGGGTTCCCTGCCGTGTCCGCTCAAGCGCCTGCGCGATGACGGGCGCGTTCGTCACCGCCTCCTCCACGACGATGTCGCCGGCGTCGATCACCTCGTTCAGCGCGAGCATGACCCCGGCCGCGGTGAGCGGGCCGACGGCCGGCGCCTGCCGCGGGGCGGTCGCGCGGTCGCGCAGCGAGCGCGCCCGGTCCGCAAAGCGCTTCGCGACCGCGGGATCGGCGGTAATGACCTTGTCCAGTTCGGCGATGATCGCCGTCAGCGCGGCGGCGCCGTCGGCCTGGACGGCGACGTCGGCAGGGTAAGCCCACAGCGGCATGGACGCCTTGACCGGGTCGACGTCCACGTGAAACACCTGGGCGTCCGGCCGGAGGGTCACGTGCGCCGGCAGCCAGGGGACATCGCTTTCCACGAGCAGGATCACATCGGCGGCCGAGATCGCGGCGGCGGCCTCGGCCGGGTTCCGCACGTTCATCGGGTGCCGGGTGGAGAGGTTCACCGGGCCGCCCTCCAGCCGGCCCGTCACGGGCAGGCCGGCCAGGTCGGCCAGCTTCTCGACGGCGGCGAATCCCTCGGGGGTACGGCCAAGGCGGGAGGTCACGAGGACCGGTGCCTCCGCGGCGGCCAGCGCGCCGGCGACGCGCGCGACCGCGGCCGGGTCGGGCGCGGGCGGCGCCGGGACCGCGTAGCCCGAGACCCGCGACTCGTCCAGGCACGGGGGGTCCATCAGCACGTCGCGGGAAACCGTCAGGTACGACAGGCCGGCCGGGGCACTCGCGGCGACCTGCACGGCCCGGCCGACCGCCCGGTCGAGCATCTCCGGGCGGGTGATCTCCTGGGTCCACTTGGCGTAGCCGCGCACAATGCCGGCCTGGTCAGGCACGTCCTGCTGCCAGTGGATGGCGCTGGACCGCCCGCCGGACGGCCCTGCCTTCTCCCCGTAGGGCGTCTTGCCGGCGATGACGATCACCCCGGCCCGGTCGCGCATCACGTTGTGCACCATCGCGCCGAGGTTCTGGGTGCCGGCGTCCACGTGCACGAAAACCGCCTGCGGCCGCCCCGTGACCTTCCAGTACGCGTGCGCCGCCGCGAGCGACACGCTCTCGAAGGTCGAGATGAGCACCGTCGGCGTCGGCACCCCGGCCTCCTGGAGGGCGTAGACCGCCTCCTGGATGGGCGCCGAGTCCGTGCCGGGGTTGAGGAACAGGTACTCGACCCCGTGCGCCGCCAGCAGGTACACCAGGTGCTCGGCCGTGGTCTTCACCGCCGGGACAAGCGGCGCCGCGGCGGCCCCGGCGTATTCGGCGGACCCGGCGGGCGTGCCGCTCACGGAATCAGTGCGCATTCACTCGGCCTCTCTCCAGTACAGCCCTGAACGCGGCTGCGTGCGGCCGCGGCTGCGTGCGGCCCGCGTCAGTCGCTCAGTTCGCATGATCTCTCGCGGACCCCCCCTCCGCCAACGCCGGCCGTGTGAGGCACCAAGGGCCGGCCTCCGCGCTTGGCGCGGGCCACGGAGAGCGGGCACCCGCCCGGAGAGCACCCGCCCGGAGAGCACCCGCCCGGAAGGCGGGGAACGGCCGCTAGTCGGACTCGATCGTGCGCAGGCGGATCGTCACCTCCATGGCACGCAGCTGGTCGAGCACCTCGTCGCTGTAGGTGGTGCCGATGTCGGTGATCACATAGCCCAGGTCGTCGCGGGTGCGGAGCAACTGCCCCTCGACGTTCACCCCGTGCTCGGCGAGCACCCGGTTGATCGTGGCCAGCACGCCGGGCACGTTGCGGTGCAGGTGCACCAGCCGGTGCGTGCCGGCCACCGCGGGCAGCGCGACGTTCGGCATGTTGACGCTCAGCGCGGTGGCGCCGCTCTGGGCGAAGTCGATCAGCTTGCCGGAGACGAACTCGCCGATGTCCTGCTGGGCTTCCTCGGTGGAACCGCCGATGTGCGGGGTGAGGATGACGTTGTCCAGCCCGCGCAGCTCAGAGACGAACTCCTTGCCGTTCTCCTTGGGCTCGTTCGGGAACACGTCGATGGCCGCGCCCGCGATGTGCCCGGATTCGATGTGCCTGCGCAGTGCCGCATGGTCGACCACGAAGCCGCGGGACAGGTTGAGGAACAGCGACCGCGGCCGCATCCTGGCGAACTCGGCCTCGCCGAAGAACCCGTGGTTGCCCGCCCGGCCGTCCACGTGCAGCGTGACGGTCTCCACCGACTCCAGCAGTTCTTCCAGCGTGGAGCAGCGCCGCGCGTTCCCGATCGCCAGCTTGTCGGCGATGTCGTAGAAGTACACGGTCATGCCGAGGCTCTCGGCGATGACGGAAAGCTGGGTGCCGATGTTCCCGTAGCCGACGATGCCCAGCTTACGGCCGCGCACCTCGTGCGCCCCCCTGGCGGACTTGTCCCACACCCCCGCGTGCATCTTCGCGTTCTTCTCCGGCAGCCGCCGGGCCAGCGAGATGATCTCGGCGATCGCCAGCTCGACGACGCTGCGCGTGTTGGAGAAAGGCGCGTTGAACACCGCGATGCCGCGCCTGGCGGCGGCGGCGAGGTCGATCTGGTTCGTTCCGATGCAGAACGCGCCGACGGCGATCAGCTCAGGGGCGGCCGCGAGCACACGCTCGGTGACCTGGGTCTGGGACCGGATGCCGAGGAGGCTCACTCCCCGCAGCGCCTCGATGAGCTCGTCTTCGCCCAGCGCGCGCGGCATCGTGCGCACTTCATAGCCGGCCTTCGTCAGTCGCGCCGTCGCGTCCGGATGAATGTTTTCCAGCAGCAGCGCGCGGTTGAGCGTGTCCAGCGTCAGCACCTCTCCCCGGGAAACAGAATTGACCACCGAACGTAACCATACCGCATTGCCCGGAGCACCCCCGGGTTCGCGGCCGGCCCTCATGCGGAGGCGGCGCCGGCCGCCGCTATGGCGGTGCCCGGCACGCCGGCGGCGGCGAGCTGCGCGAGCCGGCCGCGGACGTGCCCGCAGTCCATGCCGGGGATCTCGGACAGGCCGGCGAGCGCGCGTTCCCAGCTGTCCCGGGCGGACGCGGGGCGCCCGGCAGCGAGCTGGGCATCGCCGAGCCCGATCAGCGCCCTCGACTCGCCCTCGATGTCGCCGATGCTCCGGTAGATGTCCAGCGCCTGCTCGTAGTGCGCGATCGCCTGGCCGTAGTCGGCGAGCCCGCTATAGGCGAAGGCGATGCTGTCCAGGGTGTCCGCCGCGCCGCTGCGGCTGCCCGACTCGCGGTGCAGCTCCAGCGCGCGACCGCAGTGCCGCAGTGCCTCGCGGTACCGCCCGAGGTTGGCGTAAATCCAGCCGACCGCGTTCTCCGAGTAGGCGACCACCGCCCGGCCGGCGAACAAGCGGCGCAACCGCAGTGCTTCCAGCGCGTGTTCGAGCGCCTCGGGATACCGGCCCTGCTGGTCCAGCAGCACGGCCAGGCCGTGCCGCGCCTGCCCGACGCTGACCTGGTCCCCCAGCCGGGTGAACAGCTCGAGCGCCTGGTGCAGGTACGCGTGCCCGGCCGCGAAGTCGCCGAGCCGCCCGCTGACATGCCCCAGCTCGTAGTACACATGGGCGAGGCTGACCGGGTCGCCGAGGCGGCGCGCCGCGGCCAGCGCCGTATGTTGCAGCGCTGCCACCTCCAGCAGCTGGCCGCGGCGCTTGAGCAGCGGCGCCCAGTACCAGGCCAGCCTCCAGCAGTAGTCGTCAAGCCCCTGCTCGGCAGCCATGGCGACGACGGCGTGCAGCCCGCGGTACTCGGCATCGAACCAGGCCAGCGCCGCCTCATAGGTCGTGAGCTCCTCTGGCGCCGCGCCCTTCGGCGCGGGCGGCAGCCCGACCTGGCCGCGTCCGGGGTAAAGCAGCGCCGTGCCCGCGGAAGCGGTCCGCAGGTAGTGGTCGAGCAGCCGGCGGCGGGCCTCTTCCCGTTCGCCGGCGCTGTCGGCGACGGCCGCCTGCTCGGCCGCGTAGGCGCGCAGCAGGTCGTGGCAGCAGAACCGGCCGGCCGTGTCCTCGGCCAGCAGCGAGGCCCGGGTCAGCTCCGCCAGCCCGGCGCGCGCCGCTGGCCGCGGTATCCCGGCGAGGCTGGCCGCGACGGCAACGGAGATCTCCGGCCCTGGGTGCAGTCCGAGCAGCCGGAACATCCGGGCCGCCCGTTCGCTGAGCTCCTGGTAAGACCATGAGAAGACGGCCCGCAGGTCGGTCGTCACGTCGCCGGTCTCGAGCACGTCGAGCCGGCTGCGCGCGTCCCGCAGTTCGGCGGCCAGGTCCGCCAGCGCGGCGCCAGGCCGGGTGACGGCCCGGGCACAGGTCACGCTCAGCGCCAGCGGCAGCCCGGCGGACTGCCCGATCAGCGCGGTGACCGCGGCCGGCTCGGCGTCGACACGCTCCGCGCCCAGCCGCTTCACGAGCAGCTCTCTGGCCTCGGCGCCGGTGAGCACGCCAAGCGCTAGCGGGCGGGCGCCTTCGGCGGCGACCAGGCCGGTCAGCTGGCTACGGCTGGTGATCACCACCATGCATCCCGGGCTGCCCGGGAGCAGCGGCCGGACCTGTTCGGTGGACCGCGCGTTGTCGAGCAGCAGCAGCATCCGCTTGCCTTCGAGCAGGCTGCGGAACAGCCCGGTCTGCGCCTCCAGGCTGCCCGGCACCTGGCGGGCCGGCACGCCGAGCGCCTCGAAGAAGCCGCCCAGCGCGCTTTCCGGCCCGGCCGCCGCGCCGGACGGGTCGAACCCGCGCAGGTTCACGTAGAGCTGCCCATCGGGGAAACGCGACGCCACCTGGCGGGCGAACCGGACGGCCAGCGTCGTCTTGCCCACCCCCGCGGTGCCGGTGACGACGACCACGGGGGCCTCGCCCGCCCCGGCGCCCGCGGCCGGGAGCATGGCGTGCAGGCGGCGGAGTTCGGCCTCCCGGCCGACGAACCCCGCGACCTCGGGCGGCAGTTGCGCGGGAACCTGCCCCCGCTGCGGGACGGGCTCCGCGTTCGCCGCGGCCGCCCCGCCCCGGGCGCCCGCGGCCCCGGCACCATGCGATCCCCGCCCCGCCGGGCCCGGCACGGCCGGCGCGCCGTCCCCGGCGCGGACGGCGGCCGGCGCGCCCGGACCGTCCAGGGCCGGGTCCATGGCGAGGAGCTGCTGGTGGATCCTGGTCAGCTCGCTGCCCGGGTCAATGCCGAGGTCCTCGGCCAGCCGTTCCCTGGCGTCGTGGAACACGTGCAGCGCCTCGGCCTGCCTCCCGCACCGGTACAGCGCGATCATCAGCAGGCCGCGCGCCCGCTCCCGCAGCGGGTGCTCAGCCACCAGCACGGTGAGGCCGGGCACCGCCTCGGCGGCCAGGCCCTGGGCGAGCAGCAGGTCGGCACGCTCCTCGGTGGCCGCTGTGCGCAGTTCGCGGAGCCGCTGACGTTCCGCCTCGGCGAACGGGCCGGGCACCCCGGTGAACGGGAGCCCGCGCCACAGCGCCAGCGCCTCGTCCACCGCCTGCACGGCGCCCGCCAGGTCGCCGGAGGCGCGCAGGCTGCGCGCCCGGCCGAGGCACTGTTCGAAGTGGTCGGAGTCGAGGCAGCCCGGATCGAGCCGGAGCATGTACCCGCCGCCCGTGGACACAAGCACGCGCGCGGGCGCGCGCCTTGCCCGCTCCGGGCCATGCCGCCCCCCCGGCGTGCCCCCGGGCGCGCGGCCCGGCCAGTCCGGCTCCAGGACGCGCCGCAGCCCCGACACGTAGGTGTAGATCCCGCCCTCCGCGCTTGCCGGCGGGCGGTCCCCCCAGACCGCGTCGACGAGTTCGCCTCGTGAGACCACCCGGTTCGCCCGGCTAGCGAGCACACCGAGCACCGCGAGTTGCCGGGGCTGCCCCGCCGGGACCTCGCGCTCGCCATGCCACGCCGTCACCGGACCCAGAACGCCCACCCGCAGCGGCACCACCGCGCCGGCGCCCCTTTCCGTACTGCGTGTTTCCGTACTGCGCGCGTGCATCGTGTCACACGGCACTGTCACAGCTGGTACGAGTATGCAGGTTACCCCACTTCACGTGGGTCATCCAGAAATTATATAGACCGCATATAGATGGCCCGGTTATCACTGAACGTGCAATCACTGGCGGGCTCCAGGCGGGACGCCCGGTCCGGTTGATCCTGTCTGTCCGCTCTCCGCCGCGTTCGCGCTGAACGCAGCTGCGGAGCGGACGGGCCGGGACGTTTCCCCCCCACGTCCCGGCCCGAGCGGCCGGCCCTCACGGCACCCCCCTCACTCCTACCGTGAGGGCCGGCACTGCTCCTACCGTGAGCAAGGGCCGGCACTGCTCCTACCGTGAGCAAGGGCCGGCACTGCTCCTACGAAGACCGGCACTGCCCGGCGCGGCCCCGGCATGCCCTGTCCGGGCCGAGGGCGCCGCCGGCAGGCGGCCCCGGCATGCCCTGTCCGGGCCGAGGGCGCCGCCGGCAGGCGGCCCCGCATCCCCGGCCGAGGGCGCCGCCGACGGCGCGCCCGCGCCGCGGCCGCGCGGGCCCCGGGGTGAAACAGAGGTCACTTCCAGCTATCGCTAAGGTTCTGGATCGCCGGACGGCCCTACCATGAGAGACGTAGCCTCGATGGGCAGACCTCGATGGGCAGAATGGCTCAACGGCAGACGAGCACCGCGGCAGCGCGACATTGACCGGAAGGCTGGGCTAGGCAGTGGGCAAGGCGAGCAGGACCAAGCAGGCGCCCGACCGGCGCGCGCGCATCGCCGCGCAGCGGGAGGCGGCGCGGCGCGCCGAACAGCGCAAGCGGATCTACCTAGCGGGCGGGGCCATCCTGGCCGTCATCGTCGTGGTCGTCGCGCTCGTCCTGGTCAAGCAGAACAACAACAACCGCACCGCCGGATCGGCGAGCGAGGGGCCGACCGGGGCCGCGCTCGCCAGGCTGACCAAGGACGTGACGGGAATCCCCGCGAGCGTCCTGGACAAGGTCGGCGGCGGCAGCATCAACACCAGCGTGTTCATACCCGGCAGCCAGATAGCGACCGCCTCGTCGGCGATCGGCTCCTACTTCGCCACCGTCAACGGTTCCCCGCTCACGTCGGCAGGCAAGCCGGAGGTGCTGTACATCGGCGCCGAGTACTGCCCTTACTGCGCCGCGCAGCGCTGGCCGATGATCACCGCGCTGAGCCGCTTCGGCACCTTCTCCGGGCTGAAGACCATCCACTCGTCGAGCAGCGACGTCTACCCGAACACGCCCACCTGGACGTTCTACGGCTCGACCTACACCAGCAAGTACATCAGCTTCACGCCGGTCGAGGAGACGACGAACTACCGTCAGGGGAACTCCTCCAACCAGAACGTTCCCTACGTCACCTTGCAGACCCCGACGTCCGCGCAGCAGGCGCTGATGAACCAGTACGACGCGAACGGCTCGATCCCGTTCATCGACGTCGGCAACAAGTACGTGGAGGTCGGCAACCTCTCCCCGTTCGGGCCGGGGGATCTGCAAGGCAAGACCTGGAACCAGGTGGCGGCGGCGATGTCGCAGCCCGCGTCCGCGATCGCCCGGGGGGCGGACGGCTCGGCGAACTACCTGACCGCCGCGATCTGCAAGCTCACGAACAACCAGCCGGGCAGCGCATGCACGCCTGCGATCCGGGCACTCGAGGCGAAGCTGGCGAGCTGACGGCCGGTTTCCCGCGGGCGGAGACCTTAGTCTGGGACATAGCCGGCATAACCGGCGGCGCGATCACAGCACTGGAGACCAGATCCCGATGGCAAGCTCAAAAGCGCGATCCAGGAAACGCCCGGCCTCCGGCAAGAGCGCTCGTGCCGCGGGCGGCAACGGCCGCAATCCATCCCGAACGGGCGGTGGTTCCTCCGCCCGGCCGGCCCGCACCCAGCCGGCCGCCGGGCAGGCGCAGGCGTCCGCCGTGCAGGTCACGGCGGCGGGCCAGGCGGCGGCGGGCCAGGCGGCGGCGGGCCAGGCCAGGGCCGCCAGCCGGGCTAAGCGGCAGCCCGCCCCGGTGGCGGCGGAGCCCGCCCGGCCGCCCGGTCCGCCGCTGTGGCTCCAGATCGCGAGCCTGGCGCTCGCGGCCGCCGGGCTCGCCGTGTCCGCTTACGAGACATACGCGCACTTCAACGGCTCCCACCTGGCCGGCTGCCCCACCGGGGGGAACGGCACGTTCAACTGCACCGCCGTGATCACCAGCCCGCAGTCGATGGTCTTCGGGGTGATCCCGGTGGCCATCCTGGGCCTGGTGTTCTATGTGTTCGCCGTCGCGATCATGACGCCGTGGGCGTGGCGGACGCGGCGGCGCGAGGTGGGCTGGCTCCGGCTCGGCTCCATGATCGTGGGCATGGGGTTCGTGATGTACCTGATCTACGCGGAGCTGTACCAGATCGGTGACATCTGCGAGTACTGCACGGGCGTGCACGTGATCACGTTCCTGCTGTTCTGCATCACCGTGGTGTCCGCCGCCCTGTGGGGCCTCGGCGCACCAAGGAAGGCTTCCTGACCTGCCACGGCCTGACCTGCCCGGCCTGACCTGCCACGGCGCGGGCGGCGTTCGATGACATCTTGCTCATGTTCGCCCGCGCCGTCTCCATCGCCGCCGGACCGCTGAGTACGGTGGTCCCATGCCCGGCATGAACTCGGGGCTGAGCCCGGCGAACCCGATCCTCGTCGCGGCGTTCCGGTCGGCGCTCATGCATCAGTGGGCGATCGTCGCGCTGATCTTCGCGGTCCTGCTCGCGGCGTGGGGCGCGGCCCGGGCCTGGGCCGCCGGCCGCGGCACGGCGTCCCTGGCGGCGCCCGCCCCCTGGGATGAACCGCGGGCCCGGCGGCTGCTCCGGGTCGGTTTCGGCATCTTGTGGCTGTTCGACGGGATCTTGCAGGCGCAGCCGCAGATGGCCGGGGGGTTGCCGTCGCAGGTGATCGAGCCGGCGGCAGCGGGTTCCCCGGCGTGGGTGCGGCATCTGGTGAACTGGGGCGGGACGGTCTGGTCGTATCACCCGGTGCAGGCGGCGGCCGCGTCGGTGTGGATACAGGCCGGCATCGGCCTGTGGCTGATCCTCGGGACGCGGGGATGGCCGTCGCGGCTGGCGGGGCTGGCCGGGGCGGG
Organism: Trebonia sp.; assembly: GCA_035294225.1. Taxonomy (GTDB): domain Bacteria; phylum Actinomycetota; class Actinomycetes; order Streptosporangiales; family Streptosporangiaceae; genus Trebonia. The sequence continues at coordinate 22,203 of DATGLH010000070.1, read as the reverse complement.
CTGGGGACTGATCGTCTGGGCGTTCGGGGAGGCGTTCGGCGGGATCTTCGCGCCGGGGCTGACGGTGCTGTTCGGCGCGCCGGGCGCGGCGCTGCTCTACGTGGTGGCGGGGACCCTGGTGGCGCTGCCGGAGCGGGCGTGGGATTCCCCCCGCGCGGGGCGGCTGATGCTGGGCGGGATGGGCCTGTTCTTCGCCGGGATGGCGGTGCTACAGGCCTGGCCGGGCCGCGGGTTCTGGCAGGGGGCGGCGCACGGGCGCCCCGGAACGCTGGCGGGGATGGTCCGCTCGATGGCCGGCACCCCGCAGCCGCGGGCGCTGTCGGCGATCGTGTCCGCGTTCGGCGGTTTCGCCGCGGCGCACGGGTTCGCGGTAAACCTGTTCGCGGTCATCGCGCTGGCCGGGCTGGGGGCGGTGTGCTGTGCGGCCGCGGCACGCGCCGACGCGCGGCTGGCCCGGGCCGGGGTGGCGGCGGGGGCGGTGTTCTGCCTGGCCGACTGGGTGCTGATCGAGGACTTCGGCTTCTTCGGCGGGCTGGGCACCGACCCGAACAGCATGATCCCGTTTGTCGTGCTGCTGGTCGCCGGCTGGCTGGCGCTGACCCCGGCCCCGCAGGCGGCGGCCGCCACCGCCGCCGGGCCCGCGGGGGCTCCGGAGCCGGCTACCGGGCCGGCCGCTGAGCCGGCTACCGGGCCGGCCGCTGAGCCGGGAGCCGGGCGGCCGCCGCGGATCCCGTCGCGGCTGGCCGCGCTGCGGCGGGCGGCCGCCGCGGCCAGCGGGCGGTCGGTGGCCGCGCTCGGCGCGGCCGGGGTGATCCTGGTCGGCGCGGCGCCGATGGCGTTCGCCTCGGCCAGCCGCAACGCGTCCCCGATCATCGCCCAGGCGCTGACCGGGGACGCCGGGTCGTTCGACACCCCCGCGCCGGGCTTCACGCTGACCAGCCAGGACGGTCGTCCGGTGTCGCTGGCCGGCCTGCGCGGCAAGGTGGTGCTGCTGACGTTCCTCGACCCGGTGTGCACCACCGACTGCCCGGTCATCGCCCAGGAGATGCGCGCTGCCGACACCCTCCTCGGCGCGAGGGCCAAGGACACCGAACTGGTCGCGGTGGTCGCCAACCCCACCTACACCTCGGTTGCCTTCACCCGGGCATTCACCCGGCAGGAAGGCCTGGGCCAGGTGCCCAACTGGCTGTACCTGACCGGCCCGCTCGCCCGGCTGCAGACGGTCTGGCAGCGCTACGGCATCCAGGTGGAGAACCTCCCCGCCGGGGCCATGTCCGCCCACAACGACCAGGCCTTCGTCATCGACACGGCGGGGAGGATCCGGCAGGAGTTCAGCGACGACCCGGGGCCCGGCACCGCCGCGAGCAAGTCCTCCTTCGCCGTCCTGCTGGCCGATTCGGTGCTCCAGACCATGGGCCGCGGGCAGTGAGCGCGCAGCCGCGGGAGGCCCGGCACGCCCGCGCCATGGCGCTGGCCGCTGCCATCGCGGGCGCCGTCGCGGGCGCCGGCCTGCTCGCCGCGTGCGGCTCGGCGCCGGCGAGCTCCGCCGCACCGACCCCGGCGCGTCCCGTGCCGTCCGTCCCCATGGCCACCTCGCTGGACACGGCGGGAGACAGCTGGGCGGTCGTCCCGATGTCGGCCAGCCCGGCCTTCTGGCAGGTTTTCGTCCGGCCCGCGAAGTCGGCGGCCTGGCAGCTTGTCACGCCGCCGGGCGTCGCCGACAACGGCGGCCTGGTCGCGGCCGGCACCGGCGGCTCCCTGACCGTGGCCATCCGCCCCAGCCAGGGGCTCACGTTCTCCCCGCTGGCGGTGACCGCGAACGGCGGGGCCCGGTGGGGCACGGGCCTGATCGACGCCGGCGTCGCCGCCACGCCGGACGCGCTGGCCGCCTCCGGCCGCCGGCTGGCCGCGCTGCTCAGCGACGGGACGATCCTGGCCAGCTCCGACGCGGGCGCGACGTGGCGTACGCTCGCCGCTCCCGGCGCGATCGCGGCATCCCCCGCCGGGCGCGAGTGCGGGGCCGTGGGAGTCACCGGGGTCACGTTCGGGATAACGCAAGGGCAGGTGCTGGCGGCGGGCACGTGCGGCACGGCGGGCACCACGGTCTTCGCTCATTCCGCCGCCGGCTGGCGGCGGCTGAGCCTGCCGGTCCGCGGGCGCGTGGTGCGGATGCTGGCGGGCCTGATGCTCGTGGCGAGCGGGTCGCGGCTGTACGCCACGTGGGACACCGCCGGCGCCTGGCCGGTGTCGCCGCCGCTGCCCGCCGCCGGCGTCGTGGCCGCGGGAGGCTTCGGCGCGGACGGGGCGTGGGCGCTGCTGCCGGGGCGCCGCGCCGCGGTCATCGCCGGGCCGGGGCAGCCGTGGCGTTCGCTGCCCGCCGTTCCGGCCGGGACCGCCGTGCTGGCGGCGGGGCCGGGCGGCGCGGTGGACGCGCTGGCCACTTCCGGGAGCACTCTGACGGTGTGGCGGCTCTCCGGCGCCGCCGCCGTATGGTCCGAAACCCAGCAGGTGGACGTGCCGCTTCAGTACGGCTCGTCCAGTTAGGTAGCCCTATGCACTACATCCTGGACAACTGGTCGTTCGACCCGTTCGGCATCATCGCCCTCGCGGTCGCGGTATGGCACGAGATAGGGCTGCGGCGGCTGGCCAGCCGGTCCAGGCCGGAGCGGACGCGGGAACGCCGCCTGCGGTCGCTGTGGTTCTACTCGGGCCTCGCGGTGCTGCTCATCGCGGTGGAGTCGCCGCTGGACTACTGGGCGGACTCCTACTTCCTGGTGCACATGGTGCAGCACCTGCTGCTGATGTTCGCCGCGCCGTCGCTGGTGGTCGCGGGCGCGCCCTGGCAGCCGCTGCTCGACGCGCTGCCCGGCCGGTCCGGCCGGTCGGTGACCCGCGGGGTGATGTCCGGCGGCTGGTCGCGGCCGCTGCGCTGGGCCGGCGGGGTATTCCTGCGGCCCTGGGTCGCGGTGTTCTGCTTCAACGCCGCCATGGTGGCCTGGCACATTCCCGCGCTGTTCGACCTGGGCCAGTCGAACTCGGCGGTGCACATCTGGCTTGAGCACGGCAGCTTCTTCGCGACGGGCGTGCTGTTCTGGCTCCAGTTCATCCCGTCGCCGCCGTTCCGCAGCCGGCTGCCGCTGCTCGGCCGCGCGGCGGCGCTGCTGGCCACCAACATCGTGATGATCATGATCGCGATGTCGCTGAGCATCTTCGTCAACCATCCGGTGTACGCCGCCTACGGCCACGTGGCGGGCGTGACGCTGCCCGCGTTCGCCGACCAGCAGATCGGCGCCGCGATCTTGTGGGTGTGCGGCGACTTCTGGGCGCTGCCCACGATGACCGTCACGATCAGGAAGCTGATCAGCGATGAGGGCGGCATCGGCACGGCCCTGGAGCGGTTCCTGAGCCGCGGCGGCCAGGGCGCGGCCGTGCGGGGCTGGGCGTCGTCGGGGGCCGCGGCCCGGTCCGTGCTGTCGGCCCGGGCGGTCCCCCCGGCCTCTCCCGCGCCGCCGGCGCCCACCGATCGCCCGTCGTCCTGAGCTCACCGATCGCCCGTCGTCCTGAGGCGTAATCCCTGCCTATCGGATCCCTGCCTATCGGGCCGTGTCTGCCGGGTGACCGGGTCTGGCGCCGGCTGGCCGCCTGCGGCCCGGTGGTCCGGGTCTGGCGCCTGGCCGCCCGCGGCCCGGTGATCCGGGGCCTGGCCGTTCCAGGGCTGCCGGCCGGACGACTGCCCGTTAGCGGGCGGGGTGCCGGCGGGCGGGGTGCCGGCGGGCGGGGTGCCCTGGCCGACGGGACCGGGGTGCCTGCCGTGCAGGCCGTGCGTGATGGTGTGCGGGATGCTGGACGGCGCCAGGGAACGCAACTGGGTCAGCGCGGGGGCGCGGCCCACCAGGATCACGCCGACGACGAGTGCCGCGATGCCGCCCGCCTGGGTCGCCAGCATGCCCGGCGAGACCTGGATCCGGTCACCGAAGACGAGCACGCCGAGCAGTATCCCCACCAGCGGCTCGCCCGCGGAGATGGCCGGCAGCGACACCTGAAGCGGGCCGGCGCTGAACGCGTTCTGCATCAGCCAGATCCCTATCGCGGCGGCGCCGACGAGCGCGTACGGCGCCCACGTGGTGAGCATCCCGCTGATTCCGTTGGACTGGAGGATCTGTAGCGTCTGCCTGGTCAGCGCGTCCTGGATGCCGAACAGCAGGCCCGCGCCGACCCCGGTCAGCATCGCCCGCGCCCGGTCATGCCGCCTGCGGCCGGAATGCACGGCGGCGAACGCGATGCCGGCGATCACGGCGGCGGCGGGCCAGTGCGACACCGAGCCGAACGACAGGCCGATCGGCTTCGCCGACCGCGACGCCGACAGCAGCGCGACCCCGGCGATCAGCACCGCGGCGCCGAACAGCTCCCAGAACTTGAGCGATGCCCTGGCCAGCGGCACCGCGAGCACCAGCGCGAAGACCAGGTTCGTGGTCAGCAACGGCTCCACGAAAGCCAGCGACAGGTGCCCGATCGACCATGCGGAGAGTATCTGGCCGCCGATCATGCAGCAGATGCCGACGAGCCAGCGCGGCGTGCGCAGCAGGTCCATCATCAGCCGCAGGCTCAGGAACCGGGAGGAAGGCTCCTGCTGCGCCGCGCTCTGCTGGAGGACAAAGCCGGTTCCGATCAGCAGCGCGGCCAGCAGGGTGAGCCCGTAGTCGAGGCTGATGTCGACGTCCACGGCGTCCTAACCCGGCCGCCGGCGGGCATACAGGGGACGGCCCGCCGCCCGGCGGGCACCGCTACCAGCCAGACCTGAGCTCATGGTCGCTGTCGCCCCTGATGTAACGCGGTCGGATGGGCTCGTGCGCGGTGGCGCCTGGCCGGCCGGGACCCGGCGGTCAAGCGCGCACTGCACCGTATGGTAGCCGGGCCCAGGCTACCCAGCGGACAGGCGAGGGCACCGGAGGCTGCCACCCTCCTGATACCCGGGCCGCTTAGCGTAAGCGGCTCGAAATGATAACGTTCCGGCCCGCGTCGCGGTTTCCGCGGGCTTTCAGCCGGAAGCGGCGTTCCCGCCTCAGGTCCGCCCAGGTCAGCCAGTATTATCATGTGACGAGATCAGCTCCGGGTCATCGGGCGTGATTGCACCGCGTAGGGAGAGCTCAGGTGGGGGACGCAGTATCAGGGTCGAGGACCACGCGCGCAGGCACCAGGCAAACCCCGGTCCGGCGGCGGGCCGTCGGCACCCGGGAGCGGATCATCGCCCACCTCTCGGCGGTCACCGAGGTCGCCGATCCCACGGGCATGGCGAGCACCAAGCTCGCCGAGGCGGTCGGTTACCCCGGTTCCAGCATCGCGTTCGCGCAACTGCTGTCCGGCATGGAACGCGACGGCCTGATCGAGCGCGAAGTGCACGGCAAGCGGACTTACCGCATCGCGCTGTCCCCCGGCGCCGCGGGCACCCGGCCGCCCGCGCCCCGGCGCCCGGACGCCCGCAGCGGCCCGGACGCCGCCCGCAGCGGCCCGGACGCCGCCCGCGGCGGCCCGGACGCCGACCCGGCTCCCCCCGCGGCTGACAGCGGCGCCTCGTACGCGCAGCCGGGCTTCGATTACGACGAACTCGCCCGCAGGCTGCTCGTCCAGGTGGTCCGGCGGCTGACGGCCACCCCGGACGACCTGGAGCAGACCGTGGCCGGCCTGCAGCGCGAGCTCGCCACCGCCTGGGCCAGGCACGGGACGCTGACCGCGGAGAACATGCGGCTCCGGGAGGAACTCATCCAGACGCGGCGCGAGCTCGACCTGGCGCGGGAACGCGGCAGCGGGCAGGCGGCCGCCGGCGATCTCAACCGCGCGGAGATCGTCTTGCTCGAGCGGCTGCTGGACAGGGACAGCGAAGGCCAGCAGTCGGGCGCGACCGCGTAACGCGGCGCCGCGGGCGCCCGGACACGCCCATGGCCGGTGTGCTCCGGAGCGAATATCGCCCCGGAGCACACGGCCAGGGCAGGCGGCCGCCGCGGCCCATGCGTGAAAGGTTCTCCGGCCCGCGGGGCAGGTGCTAGCCGCGGGCCTGCTGGATGGCGGCCCAGATCTTCTCCGGGGTCAGGGGCATGTCCAGGTGGCGGATGCCGTAAGGGCGCAGCGCGGCCATGACGGCGTTGACCAGGGCAGGGGTCACCCCGATGGTGCCGCTTTCGCCCATGCCCTTGACGCCGAGCGGGTTGGCCGGCGACGGCGTGCTCACCAGGTAGGACTCGATCGACGGCAGGGAGGCGGCGAGCGGCACCGCGTAGTCCATCAGGGAGGCGGACATCGGCTGGCCGGCGGCGTCGTACTGCACGTGCTCGGTCAGCGCCTGGCCGAGTCCCTGGGCGACCGCGCCGTGCACCTGGCCCTCGACGAGCAGCGGGTTGATCACCACGCCGCAGTCGTCGACCGCGACCACGCGCAGCACGCTCACCCGGCCGGTGTCCGGGTCGACCGAGACGACGCACCCGTACGAGCCGGACGCGTAGGTCTCCGGCGGCGCCCCGGACGAGGCGGTGGCGGAGATGCCGCCGAGCCGCGCGGCGGCCTCGGCGACCGGCATCGGCGCGTCCACCCGGCGGGCCGCCTCCAGCACCGCCTGGCAGGCGTGGTACACCGCCGAGCCGCCCGCGACCGCGCTGCGCGAGCCGAACGTCCCGTACCCGAACGGCGCCGCGTCGGTGTCGCCGAACACCACCGTCACGTCCTCATAGGGCACGCCCAGCAGCCCGGCGGCGAGCTGGGCGAAGGCCGTCTCGTGGCCCTGCCCGTGGCCGCTGGTGCCCACCGCGACGGTCACCTTGCCCGCCGGGGAGACCGTCACCGTCGCCTGGTCGCCCACCGAGCCGTCAGGGCCGGGTATCCGCGGGGTGATGCCGCCGGGTTCCACGAACGAGGCGATGCCCGTGCCGAGGAGGTGGCCTTCGGGGACCGCCGGGGCGGGGACCGCGGACAGCTTCTCCAGCAGCAGGTCCAGGCCGGCCTGGTAGTCGCCGCTGTCGTAGGTCAGCCCCGTGCAGGAGGTGTACGGGAAATCCGCCGGCGGCACGAAGTTGCGGCGGCGCACCTCGGCGGGGTCCAGGCCGGCCTGGAGGGCCACCAGGTCCACCAGGCGCTCGCAGAAGTACGCGGCCTCCGGGCGCCCGGCCCCGCGGTACGGGCCGATCGGCGTGGTGTTCGCGAACACGCCGACGAGCTCGACGTCGAAGTTCTCGATCCGGTACCCCTGGGGGAGCATCGGGCCGAGGCGGCCGAGGAGGGAGCCCGGGGCGTTCGGGGTGAAGTAGGCGCCGAAGCTGGCGTGCACGGTGCCGCGCATCGCGGTGATCCGGCCGTCGGCGTCCGCCGCCACCTCCAGGTCGGCCACCTGGTCCCGGCCGTGCGTGGTGGCCAGGAACGACTCGCTGCGCTCCTCCACCCACTTCACCGGGCGGCCCAGGGTCCGCGCGGCGTGGATCACCGCCACCTGGTCGGGGTAGACCGGCCCCTTCGCGCCGAACCCGCCGCCCATGTCCCCCGCGACCACGCGCATCCGCTCCGGCGGCAGGCCCAGGATCCTGGCGAGCCAGATCCGCGCGCCGTGCGGGCGCTGGGTGGACATGCGGACCTCAAGGCGGCCGTCCTCGCCGGGGACGGCGAGCACGCCGCGCGGCTCCAGGGCCACCGGGGCCAGCCGCTGGCTGACCATCCGCTGCCCGACCCGGTGGGCGGCGGCGGCGAACGCCGCCGCCGCGTCCCCGGCGACGATCCGCTTGCGGAGGGCGATGTTGTCCGGCGCGCCGGAGTGCAGCAGCGGCGCCCCCTCGGCCGCCGCCTCCAGCGGGCCGGTGACCGCCGGGAGCTCGTCATACTCCACGGCCACCAGCTCGGCCGCGTCCGCGGCCAGCTCGGGCGTCTCCGCGACGACCAGCGCGACCGGCTGCCCCGCCCACAGCACCTTTTCCGCCGCGAGGACCGGGTACGCGGGGTTGCGCGAGCCAGGCGGCAGCCCCTCGCCGCCGGGCAGCGGGCCGACGCCTGCCAGGTCCGCGGCGGTGAAGACGGCGGCGACGCCGGGCGCCTGGCGCGCCGCGCCGGCCTCGACGCTCACGATCCGCGCGTGCGCGACCGGGCTGCGCACCACGAACGCGTGCAGCGTGCCGGGCGGCGCCACGTCATCCACGTACTGGCCGCGCCCGGTGAGCAGCGCCGGGTCCTCCCGGCGGACGACGGCGCGCCCGATCAGGTTGTCCCGGTTCCCGGCGGCTGACACGGCTCCACCCCTCTCCCCTGTCGTCATTCTCAGCATCCCCGGCCCGAACGGACGGTGGTTGCTCGCGAGACCGCGCGTTCCAGCGCGCGGCGCGCCAGCACCCGCGCCAGGTGCAGCCGGAACGGCCCGCTGGCATGCTGGTCCGACAGCGGGCGCACGCCGGCCGTCACCGCCGCGGCCGCCGCGGCCAGGGAGTCCGGCTCGGGGCGCGCAGCCACCAGGCTACGTTCCGCGTCAAGGGCGCGGAAGGGACGGGCGGCGACGCCTGTCACCGCGACCCTGGCCGACGTGATGACCTGGTTCTCGACCGTGACCACGGCGCAGACCCCGGCCAGCGGCAGGTGGCTGGCGGGCTGCTCGAACTTCTCGTAGGCCGAGCCGACGGGGCTCGCCGGGATGGTGACCGCGGTGACGATCTCGTCCCCGGCCAGGTCGGTGGCGAAGACGCCTTGCAGGAAGCTGTCGAGGGGCGTGGTGCGGCTGCCAGCCGCCGAGGTCAGGGTTACCTGAGCGTCGAGGGCGAGCAGCACCGCGGGCAGGTCGGCGGCGGGGTCGCCGTGCGCCACGCAGCCGCCGACGGTGCCGCGGGCCCGCACCTGCTGGTCGGCGAGCACGGCGAGCGCGTCGGTCATCGCCGGGAAGGCGGCGGCGATGCGCGGGTCCCGCTGGAGCGCGCGGTAGGTGGTGAGGGCCTTGATCGTCGTGCCGTCCGCGCCGCGGGCGACGCCCCTGAGCTCGGTGAGGCCGCCGATGTCGATGAGCGTCTGCGGGGCGGCCAGCCGCAGCTTCATCATCGGCAGCAGGGACTGGCCCCCGGCCAGGAGCTTGGCGTCGTCGCCGTCGGCTTGCGCCTCGCTCAGCAGGCAGAGCGCGTGTTCCAGGGAGTCCGCGCGGGCGTAGGCGAAATCTGCGGGGAACATCGTCGCGATCATGCCTCTCGCAGCTGCCTGGCGGCCGCGAGGGCCGCGGCCACGATGTTCTGGTATCCGGTGCAGCGGCAGATGTTGCCGGCCAGGCCGTGCCGCACGTCCTGCTCGCTCGGGTCCGGGTTGTCGCTGAGCAGCTGGCGGATGGCCATCACCATGCCCGGCGTGCAGTAGCCGCATTGCAGGCCGTGCGCTTGCTGGAAGGCCCGCTGGATGGGGTGCAGCCCTGCCGCCGCGCCCGGTCCGGGGTCCGCGCCCGCCGCCGGCGCCAGCCCCTCGATCGTGGTGATCTCGTGGCCGCTGGCCTGCGCCGCCAGGACCGTGCAGGACTTCACCGCCACGCCGTCCAGGGCGACCGTGCAGGCGCCGCATTGCGTGGTGTCGCAGCCGACGTGGGTGCCGGTCAGGCGCAGCCGGTCGCGCAGGAAGTGCACGAGCAGGGTCCGCGCCGGGACCTGCGCCGTGTGGCGCGCGCCGTTGACCGTGACCTCAACGATCACATCCCGTGAGCCTGGCATCCGGTACCTCCGCCGTTTCGCGCGATGAGAACGTTTGCAGCATAGCCCCGGGCGATCCGATGTCAGCAAACCCATCGGGAAGCTGCATAATAGCGGGCATGCGACTGTCTGCACGCGCCGACTACGCGCTGCGCGCGGCGATCGAGCTCGCCGCGGCGCAGGACGGCCACGTCACGGCCGAGCAGCTCGCCCGCGCGCAGAACGTACCCAGCAAATTCCTTGAGACGATCCTGACCCATCTGCGGCGCAGCGGCCTGGTGCGCAGCCAGCGCGGTCCGGACGGCGGTTTCTGGCTGGCCCGGCCGGCGAACGAGATATCGCTCGCCGACATCATCCGGGCGATCGACGGGCAACTGCTCGGCGTGCGCGGCGAGCGGCCGGAGAACGTCACCTATCCCGGCGCGGCCGCGCCGTTGCAGCGGGTGTGGATCGCGCTGCGCGCGAACGAGCGGGCGGTCCTGGAGACCGTCACGCTCCAGGACATCGTTTCGGGCAAGCTGCCCGAGGCGATCCAGCTCCTCACCGACAGCCCGCAGGCCTGGGTCTGAGCGGCCCGGGCCGCCTCATCCTCATCCGGCCGGCGGTTTCACGGGCCGGCGGCTTCGCGCGGGCGCGGTCAGACCGGGACCATGTCGGTGACGTCGCCGACCGACCCCACGTCGTCGAGGCCGCCGTTCACCGGCTCCGCCGTCTCCGGCACCTCGACAGCGATGCGGCCGGCGGAGACACGCTCGGCCGGGACGCGCAGGCCCGGCTCGCGCGGGGCGCCGAGAACCGGCTCGCTTTGCAGCTCGGCGAGCGCGAAGTTGTCCGACACCTCGCGGAACACCTGCGACAGCGGCGTGTCAAGGGCGGCGCAGATCGCCGCGAGCAGCTCCGAGGACGCCTCCTTGCGGCCGCGCTCCACCTCGGAAAGGTACCCGAGCGACACCCGCGCGGACGCGGATACCTCGCGCAGAGTGCGACCCTGCCTGATGCGCAGGCGACGCAACACGTCGCCTAGCAGTTGCCGAAGCAGTACCATCGTCGCACTCCTTTCCTGAGGCAGGACCGCTTCCCGGGCTCCTTCGGGGGTAGCCGGGTCCCGTCCGCCGATATGTCCACCGTACCTTTCCGCACGGATAGCTTGCGAGACCACGACCTGGTGTGTTCGCTCCTGACGTAACGCTGTAATCACGGATGATCTTCCCTAAGCCGGCCAAGCAGCAGGCCAAGGGCTCGTTCTACAGTCAGTCTACGTACCTCGTCCCGGTTTCCGTTCAGTGCCATCGTTCGCACAACCGTGTCGTCGGCCAGGCTTACCGCGATGTGCACCGTGCCCGGGGGGAAGCCGTCGGCGGGATCCGGCCCCGCGACGCCGGTGGTGGCCACGCCGACGGTCGCGCCCAGCCGCACCCTGACCCCCGCGGCCATCGCCGCGGCCACCGGCGCGTACACCGGTCCGTGGGCGTCGAGCATCTGGCTGTCCACGCCGAGGACCCGTGCCTTGATCTCGGTGGCGTACGCCACCACGCCGCCGCGGAACGCCTTCGATGAGCCCGGCACGTCGGTCAGCGCGGCGGCGACCAGTCCCCCGGTGAGCGACTCGGCGACGGCCACCGTCTGGCTGCTCGCGGTCAGCAGGCGGATGATCTCGGCGGCTAGCTCGCGCGCGGCCGGCCCGGCCACTCCGTCTGCCATGCACTCCTCCGCCCGGTCACGCCGGTTCCCGGCGCAGCCGCACCGCGCGTATAACGTAATCCGCACCCGTCACCAGCGTTACCACGACGGCCGCCGCCATGACAACCTCCTTGACGATGGCCGGCGGGCTCAGCGAGGCGGGCAGCACATACAGGCAGATCGCGAGGATCTGGAGCAGCGTCTTCAGCTTGCCGCCCGGGCTCGCGGCGATGACGCCGTGCCGGATGACGGCGAAGCGCAGCGCGGTCACGCCGAACTCGCGGACCAGGATGAGCGCGGTGACCCACCAGGGCAGCTCGCCGAGCGCGGACAGGCTGATCAGCGCGGCGCCGGTGAGCGCCTTGTCCGCGATCGGGTCGGCGATCTTGCCGAAGTCGGTCACCAGGCCGCGGCTGCGCGCCAGCCGCCCGTCGAGGAAATCGGTCAGCGACGCCACGCAGAACGCGGCGAGCGCGGCGAGCCGCCAGCCGGTACCGCCCGCGAACAGGCACGCCACGAAGACCGGGACGAGCAGGATGCGCACGACCGTCAGCACGTTGGCCACGTTGAGCAGCCCTGGCGCGGGTGGGCCGGGGGGCCGCGGAGCCCCCTCATGCGGAGGGCCGCCATGCGGGGGGCCGCCGGGAGGCCGGCCCCCGGGGGTAAGCATGGCCGGGCGACGAGGTCGGCTCCCGCCGATTCGACTACGCGGGCGGTGACCAGGTCGCCCGGTGCCAGCGCGCGGTCCGCGAGCAGCGTGGTGGACCCGTCCACGTCCGGCGCCTGGTGCGCGGCACGGCCCTCGTACCGCCCGTCGCCGAGCGCCTCCTCGACGAGCACCTCGGCCGTCTCGCCTATCCGGTCGGCGGCGCGCTGCGCCATGACCTCCTCGGCGATGTCGGCGAACTCGCTGACCCGGCGCGCGATCTCGTCCTCCCCGACCTTGCCGGCGAAAGACGCCGCCTCGGTGCCGTCCTCGTCGGAGTAGCCGAAGATCCCGATCGCGTCCAGCCGGGCGCTGCTCAGGAACAGCTCCAGCTCGCGCAGGTCGGCCGCGGTCTCGCCGGGGAAGCCGACGATGAAGTTGGACCGGATGCCGGCCTGCGGGCTGAGCTCGCGGATCCGGTCGATCAGGTGGGTGAACCGCGCCCGGTCGCCGAACCTCCGCATCGCGCGCAGCACCGGCCCGCTCGCGTGCTGGAACGACAGGTCGAAGTAGGGCACCACGCCGGGGGTCGCGGTCATCGCCTCGATCAGCCCGGGACGGACCTCGGCGGGCTGTAGGTAGCTGACGCGCACCCAGGCGACGCCGGGCACCCTGGCGAGCTCGGGGAGCACCGATTCGAGCAGCCTGAGGTCACCCAGGTCCTTGCCGTAGGACGTGGAGTTCTCGCTTACCAGCAGCAGCTCGCGCACCCCCTGGGCGGCCAGCCACTCCGCCTCGGCGAGCAGCTCGGGCGGGCGCCTGGAGACGAACGCGCCGCGGAAGGCCGGGATCGCGCAGAACGAGCACCTGCGGTCGCAGCCCGAGGCGATCTTGAGCGGCGCGGTTACCCCGCCGGACAGCCGCCGCCTGACGACACGCGGTCCCGACGCCGGAGCGACGCCGGACGGCAGGTCGGGGGCCGTCGCCTCCCAGGGGGGGCCCGGGGGGACCGGTCCCCCCGGGCGGGGTGCCGCCGGGGGGCCGGTCCGCGCGGAAGATGCCGCCTGCCGCTCGACGGGGCTCACCGGCAGCAGCGCACGGCGGTCCCTGGGCACGTGCGCGGGACGCTTCCTGCCCGCCAGCACGTCGTCGAGGCGGGCGGCGATGTCGGCGTAGTCATCGAAGCCGAGCACCTGGGCCTCGGGAAGCTCGCGGGCGAGCTCGGCGCCGTAGCGCTCGGCCAGGCAGCCCACGGCCGCGACCCTGGCGCCCGAATCCGCGGCGGCGAGCAGCTCGCCGATGGACTCCTGCTTGGCCGCCTGGATGAAGCCGCACGTGTTGACGAGGACGACGTCGGCGTCCTCGCCCTCGCCCCGCAGCGTCCACCCGGCCGCCGCGAGGCGCGCGGCGAGCTCTTCGGAGTCGACCTCGTTGCGGGCGCATCCGAGGGTGACCAGGCTGACAGTACGGGAACTAGGCACACCGAGAGGGTACGTGATCGCGCGGCGCGGATCGGCCGGGCCCGGCGGGCTGGCGCAACGGGTCAGCCCGCCGGGGACGGCCCGCCGGCCACCGTCACCGGCTGACCGGAGGAGTTCACCATCGACACCGCGGTCTTGGCCGACGGGTTGATGCTGACCGTCACCACCTGTAGCGAGTTGGGCGTCTCCGTCTTGCCGTTCACGGTGAGCCTGATCCCCCCCGGGTTGCCGATCACCATCCGCACCGGGTGCCTTTCCCGCCAGGTCATCGTGTTCCCGGCCGTGATGAGCCCCTGGTACAGCTGCTGCCCGCTGGTGCTGGTCAGGCCGACCCAGCAGTTCCGGACCGCGGTGAGCTTGATGACCGCCTCCGGCGGCCCGGCGGGGTGGCTGGCCGGGGCCGTGGTCAGGGTCGGGGCCGGGGTCGGCCTGACGGTGGGGTGCGCGGCCGGCGACGCCGCCGGCCGCAGTGTGTCGGCCGCGTTCGCGGACGCGTGCGTGCCCCGCGTCGAGACCAGGTGGTAGGCCCCGTACCCGATCGCGGCGAGCAGCAGCACCACCAGCACCGCGCCGAGGCGGAACCGCCGCGGCTCCCGGATCTTGATGGGCGTCGCGGGCTCGAAGATCTCGGCCGCGCGCAGGCCGCCGGGCGAGCCGTGTTCCCCGTCGTACTCCCTGATCAGCGGTGCCGGGTCGGTGCCGACCACGCTGGCGATCGACCGGATGTGCCCGCGCGCGTAGAAATCGCCCCCGCACGCCGAGAAATCGCCCTGCTCGATCGCCCTGATGATCGATTCCCGGATCCGGGTCTGCTGGCTTACCTGCGTAACGGTGAGACCGGCCTGACGTCGCGCCTCCGCCAAAGTTTCACCGATGCTCACGCCGCGCCTCCAGGAAATCTCGCCGCGAATCATTTCTTACCTAGCGCGCACGTCTGGTCGCCCGTAGTAACGATCGCAAGCCTACGGCACCGACGGCACGCCGGTACAGTCCCCTGCTAACCGCCCCGCAACGACGTGAGCACTTCATCGAGGTCATCCGGCCTGATCAGGACGTCCCGCGCCTTGGAACCTTCGCTTGGCCCGACAATACCGCGGCTCTCCAGCAGATCCATCAGCCGGCCCGCCTTCGCGAAACCCACGCGGAGCTTGCGCTGCAACATCGACGTCGACCCGAACTGGGTCGTCACCACCAGCTCCGCCGCCTGGAGCAGCAACTCCAGGTCGTCGCCGATGTCGGAGTCGATCTCGCGGCTCTTGTCCGGCGCCGCCTGGACGTCCTCCCGGTAGGAAGGCTCGGCCTGCTTCTTGCAGTGGGCGACGATGTCGCGGATCTCCTTCTCGGAGACGAACGCGTTCTGCAACCGTATCGGCTTGGACGCGCCCATCGGCAGGAACAGCGCGTCGCCCTGCCCGACCAGCTTCTCCGCGCCCGGCTGGTCCAGGATGACCCGGGAGTCGGCGAGCGAGGAGGTGGCGAAGGCCAGCCGTGACGGCACGTTGGCCTTGATCAGGCCGGTCACCACATCCACGCTCGGCCGCTGGGTGGCCAGCACCAGGTGGATCCCGGCGGCCCGGGCGAGCTGGGTGATCCGCACGATGCTGTCTTCCACGTCGCGCGGCGCCACCATCATCAGGTCGGCCAGCTCGTCGACGATGGTCACCAGGTACGGGTAGGGCTCGTAGACGCGCTCGGACCCGGGCGGCGCGGTCAGCTTCCCGGCCCGCACCGCCTTGTTGAAGTCGTCGATGTGCCGGAACCCGGACGCGGCCAGGTCGTCGTAGCGCCGCTCCATCTCGCCGACCACCCACTCCAGGGCCTCGGCGGCCTTCTTCGGGCTCGTGATGATCGGCGTGATCAGGTGCGGGATGCCCTCGTAGATCGACAGCTCGACCCGCTTGGGGTCGATCAGGATCATCCGCACCTCGTCCGGCGTGGCGCGGGTCAGCACCGAGGTGATCAGGCCGTTCAGGCAGACCGACTTGCCGGACCCGGTGGCGCCCGCCACCAGCACGTGCGGCATCTTCGCCAGGTTGGCCAGGACCGTGTTGCCCTCGACGTCCTTGCCGAGCCCGACCACCATCGGGTGGTGGTCGGCGAGCGCGGCCGGGGAACGGAGGATGTCGCCGAGGCTGACGATCTCCTTGTCGGCGTTCGGTATCTCCACCCCGATCGCCGACTTGCCGGGGATGACGGGCAGGATCCGCACGTCGGCCGACTTGACGGCATAGGCGATGTTCTTGCTCAGCGCGGTGACCCGCTCGACCTTGACCGCGGGGCCGAGTTCGATCTCGTACCGGGTGACCGTCGGCCCCCGGCTGAACCCCGCCACCTGCGCGTCCACGTTGAACTGCTCGAACACCTCCGACAGCGCGGCGACCACGATGTCGTTGGCCTTGGTCCGCGCCTTCGGCGGGCTGCCGGGGCGCAGCAGCGCGGCCGGCGGCAGCGTGTAGCTCCCGGCCGCGGCGCCGCTGAGCGTCAGCTGCTCGCCGGGCTTGACCGGGGCCGGGTCCACGTTCCGGGCCGCGCCCCCGCCGGCGGGCGCCCCGCCGGCGGGGGCGGTCGCCGGCGGGGCGCCCGCGCGGGCGGCATGGGCGTCCGCGGCGGCCGCCGGAGGCTCCGGCGGCACGGTGAACCCCAGGTCGTCGAGCAGGTCATCTCCGATCCGCGCCTCGGGGAGCGGGGCCGCCCGGCCGCCCGCCCCGTCCGCGGCGGCCGCGGCGGCGGTGCCGCCGCGGCGCGTACCCGTGCCGAGCACCGGCGTGTCGTACGGCTTGACGTGATCGCCCGCCTCGATCGCGGGCGGCCGCAGCCGGATCGCGCGCCCGATCTCGCCGCCTGCCGTCCGGGCGCCCCGCCCGGGGTCGCCGTTCTCGTCGTACTCCTCGTCGTGTTCCCCGTCTTCGGCGCCCCCGGCGGGATAGCCGAACGTCTTCCCGAGCTCGCGCAGCCGGGCCGGCACCTGCCGCACCGGCGTGCCGGTGATCACGAGCACGCCGAAACAGGCCACCAGGCCGAGCAGCGGCGCCGCCACCCACGGGGTGAGCGCCGCCACCAGCGGCGCGGAGACCGCGTAGCCGATCAGCCCGCCCGCGGTCCTGACCGCGGGCGCGCCGTCCGACGGATGCGGGGTGCCCTTCGCGATGTGGATGAGGCCGATCAGCCCGATGAGGAAGGCCGCCCATCCGATGGCCGCCCGTGAGGTCTGCGAGTTCCGGTCCGGGTGCCGCATGAACCGCCAGCCGAGCAGCGCCAGCAGCAGCGGGACCAGGAAGGCGCCTTCGCCCAGGAAGTCGCTCGTCAGGTCGTAGATCAGCCGGCCCGCGGTGTTGCCCATGCGGACCCAGACGCCGGCCGCGAACACGATCGCGAGCCCGAGGCAGAACAGCCCCACGCCGTCCCGCTGGTGATCGGGGTGCAGGTCCCGCGCGCTCCGCCCGATGCGGCGCACGGCGAACCCCACCGTCCCCGCGATGAGCATCCAGCCCGCGGCGAGGGTGCGGAACAGCCACGTGGCGAGGATGACCACGGGATGGTGGGACGGCCGGGGCGCGCTCCGCTTGCCCGCCGGCCCCGTCCTCCCGCCGCCTTTCCCGCCGCCCTTGCCGCCCTTGCCGCCGCCCGCCGCCGGGCGCCTGGCCGCCCCGCCGCGCCGGGCGCCCGCCCCCCCGGACCGGCTGGTGGCCGTTCCCGGGACGCGCCCGCCGGGACCGCCGCCGGCGCCCCGCCCGGACCCGGAGCCGCTTCCCCGGGCGGGCGCGCGGCGCTGCGGGCCGCCCTTCCCGCCGCTCCGGACGCCGCCGGGCGGGACGCTCGGGAGTATCACTGCGAGCGGGTCGTCGGCGGAGAACTCGCCGCGGTCAGCGTCCGCATGCCCGCCTGGCGAGCGAGCCGAGCCCCTGGGCGCACGGGTAGCCATGATGACAAACGTAACGACAACCTCGCCCGCACCGGAACAACCGCGTCCCGGCGTGTCGCCCGGCCGCCGGGCGCGCGGTTACGGGGCGATGCGGTAATGGTAACGGTGCGAGTACCGGAAACCGCAGCGTTCATACAGCGCCCTGGCGGCGGTATTGGCGGTCTCCACTTGCAGGAACACCTGCCTGGCCCCGCTTTGCGCCGCCTGGGCGCAGATGGCCCGGGTGAGCGCCGTGCCCAGGCCCGCCCGGCGCCGCCCCGCGTCCACCTCCACCGCCGTGATGCCCGCCCACCCCGCGGCGAACGAGATCCGGCCGATCGCCAGCACGTCGCCGCGTCCGCGCCCGGACCGGATGCTGGCGAACAGCTGGCGCGGGGCCGACGTCAGCACCCTCCGCATGACCGGCGGCTGGCGTTCCTGCCCGCGGTAGTGGTACAGGGAAAGCCACGCCTCGTCGGGCTCTTCGTCCACGCGGAACTCCGCGCCGGGCGGGAGCGGCCGGGATGCCGGGAGGCCTGCCGGATCGAGGCCGGCCACCATGAAGAGCGCGGGGCCGGGCCGAGTCAGCCAGGCACGTTCGGACAATTGGATGTCCAGGCGGCATCCCGCGCGGTCCGCGCCGAGGGGCAGCGGGACCGCCACCATGGGCGGCAGGCCGCGCGCACGGTACCACCGCGTGACCGCGGCCAGGGCGTCGTCCAGCGGCAGGCCCGGGTCGCCGAGCGGCAGCGCCGAGTTCGCGCGCCCGGTGAACCCCTCGGCCGCCCTGAGCAGCCAGCCGCCCAGCCGTTCCTCTTCGGTCCCCCGCCAGTGCTGCGCCGCCATCCGCTCCAGCGCGACGATCCCGTCGTCCACGGCGCCATCGTCCCATGCGCGGGACCTCGCCGGCGAGCCGGGGTGACATTCCCGGCATATCGGGCGCCAGGTGCCGTTCCGGGCTGGCGTCGTTCATGGGGCGGAAGGGTTTTCCCGCCCGCGGCCGCGCCCGCCGGTCACCGCGCGCGCCGCGGGCGCGGCGGCGCCGGGTGCCGCCGCTGGCCGGGCGTTGGCCGGGAGGCCGGCGGTCGGGCGTTGGCCGGGAGGCCGGCTGGTCAGGCGTTGGCCGGGAGGGTGGTGCCGGGGCCGCGGCGGCGGATGTGGACGAGGTCCGGGCGCGGGGCGGCGGGCGACAGGGCGGCGGAGCCGGCCGCCGGGGTGTCCGCGCCCTCCACGGTAAAGCCGGCGTCGGCGATCATCGCCAGGTCCGCGCTGCCGGGCTGGCCCTCGCTGGTGAGGTAGTCGCCGAGGAAGATCGAGTTGGCGATGTGCAGCGCGAGCGGCTGCAACGTGCGCAGGTGGATCTCCCTGCCGCCGGCCAGCCGGACCTCGGCGTCGGGGCAGACGAAGCGGACCATCGCCAGGATCCGCAGGCAGCGCTGCGGGGTGAGCTCCCAGCGCCCGGCGAGCGGAGTGCCCTCGAACGGGATGAGGAAGTTTACCGGCACCGAGTCGGGCGAGAGCGCGCGCAGCGCGAACGCCACGTCCACCAGGTCCTCGTCGGTCTCCCCCATCCCCGCGATCAGGCCCGAGCAGGGGGACAGGCCGGCGTCCCTGGCCGCGGTCACCGTGGACACGCGGTCCGCGTACCCGTGCGTGGTGCAGATGTCGGCGTAGTGGCCGCCGGAGGTGTTCAGGTTGTGGTTGTAGGCCGTGGCGCCGGCCTCCCGCAGCCGCCGCGCCTGGCCGTCGGTGAGCAGGCCGAGGCAGGCGCACACCTCCACGTCCGGGTGCAGCGACACCAGCGCCGAGATCGTCTCGCACACCCGGTCGATGTCCCGGTCGGTCGGGCCGCGGCCGCTGGCGACCAGGCAGACCCGCCGCGCTCCCCCGGCCACGCCCGCCGAGGCGCTCGCCACGACCTCGTCGGCCTTCAGCCAGGTGTACTTCAGCACGCCAGCGGACGAGCCGGCCCGCTGGCTACAGTAGAAGCAGTCCTCGGGGCAGAGCCCGCTCTTGATGTTGACCAGGTAGTTCAGCTTGACCCGCCGCCCGAAGAAGTGCCGCCGGACGCGGAACGCGGCCGCCACCACGTCGAGCAGCTCGTCGTCGCCGCTGGCGAGCACGGCCAGGGCTTCCTCGCGCGCGGGAAGTTCACGGTTGCATGCCTTGCCGGCGAGGGAGTCGAGCCACGTCATGGCACAAGACCGTACCAGCAGGGGCGGGCGCCCGCGGAGACGGAGGAGCGGATAGAGTCACGACCGGCCTTTCCCGCCGGCGGGAACCGGCCGGCCGTCCGGAGGAGGGAAGAAATTGCGCGTCGCGATCCTCGACGACTACCAGCGGATCGCCCTGAGCTGCGCCGACTGGACGCGACTTGCGGCGGAGGTCGTGCCGTTCCACGGCCACATCCCGGACACCGCGGACCTGGCGGCCGAGCTGCGGCCGTTCGACGTGGTCGTCGCCATGCGCGAGCGCACCCCCTTCACCGCCGAACGCATCCGGCTCCTGCCCAACCTGCGGCTGCTCGTCACGACCGGGATGCGGAACGCGTCGATCGACGTGGCGGCCGCGAACGCGGCCGGCGTGACCGTGTGCGGGACGCGCGGGACCCCCGGGGCCACGCCGGAGCTGACCTGGGCGCTGATCCTGGCGCTCGTCAGGCACGTGCCCGAGGAGGACCGGCGGATCAGGGAGGGCGGCTGGCAGCAGACGGTGGGGTTCGGGCTGCGCGGCCGGACGCTCGGCATCGTCGGGCTGGGAAACATCGGCCGCCAGGTGGCGGCGATCGGCCGCGCCTTCGGCATGGAGGTGCTCGCGTGGAGCCAGCACCTGTCGGCCGCCGCGGCCGCCGCGGCCGGGGCGACGGCGGTCGCCAAGGACGAGCTGTTCGGCACGTCCGACGTGATCACCGTGCACTACAAGCTCAGCGAGCGTTCGGTGGGGCTGGTGGGCGCGCGGGAGCTGGGGCTGATGAAGCCGACCGCGTATATCGTGAACACCTCGCGAGGGCCGATCGTGGACGAGGACGCGCTGCTGGCGGCCCTGCACTCGGGGACTATCGCGGGAGCGGGGCTCGACGTCTATGATGAGGAACCGCTACCGGGGGGACATCCGCTGCGCGCGGCTCCGCGGACAGTACTGACCCCGCACCTTGGATACGTGACCGATGATGGCTATCGGACCTTCTACGGGGACGCCGTGGAGGACATCGCCGCCTTCGCAGCCGGGCGCCCGGTGCGCGTCCTCGAGCCGTCCCCGCGCTGACGTCCCCGTAAAATTCATAATTCCTACTTAAAAAGTTGAATTTTCGCCGCCGACGTGATGTCCTCGACGAAGCGATCTTTGGGGAGGGAACTGGTCTATGGCAGCTGTCAGGCCCCGTGACCTGCTCTCCGACAGCCTGCTTGAACGGCTTGGCGGAACGTCGTGGCACGTCGGCGGGCTGGCGGGGAACGGCCAGGCGGCCCCGGCCGGCGGTGACGTCGCCGCGACGCTGATCCGGGATATCGCCAAGCTCGGCGAGGCCGGCTACCTGAAGGTCGCGCTGCCGCCGGAGTTCGGCGGGCTGGGCTGCACGCTGCGGCAGGCCGCGTGCGGGCAGCGCCGGCTCGCGCGGCACGCGCCGCTCACCGCGCTGGCGGTCAGCGCGCACCTGTACTGGACCGGCGCCGCGGCCGACGCCTACCGCTCCGGTGACAGCTCGGTACGCTGGATCCTGCTCGAGGCCGCCCGCGGCGCGCTGTTCGCCGCCGGGCACGCCGCCGCGCCCGCCCCTGACGGCCCTGCCGCCCTCGCCGCCCTCGCCGCCGCAGGCGGCGACCTCCGGTTCGCCGACCCGCGGTCGCGGTGCGAGCCCGCCGGCGAGAGCGGCTACCGGTTCCGCAGCCCCGAGGTGCTCTCCTCGCTGACCCCGGCCTGGGACTGGGTCGCGGTGCACGCGGTGCACTCCGCGCGGCCGGGCAGCGCCGGGCCGGACGCCGTGCTCGCGTTCGCCGGACGCGGCTCGCGCTGCACCCCGGCGTTCCGGGTGGCCAGGGTCCAGTCCCCCGGCGCGCCGGGGGACGTCTTCGCCACCAGCGCCATCGGCTGGGGCCACTCGATCCTGGCCAGCGTCCAGTACTCGGACGCCCGCCGCGCGTTCAACGCCGCGGTGGCCGCCGCCGCGGCGCCCCATCGGGCCCCCGGCGGCCCCGGCGCCCACCCGCTCGACCGGTGGCCGGTCGCCGAGGCCGGGCTGCGGCTGGACGCGATGAAGGCGAAGATCGCCGAGATCACCCACCCGTGGCCGCTGGTCCCCGGCCAGGCACCCGACCTGGCCGGGCAGCGGCTGATCGGCATCTTCACCATGCGGCACGAGGTCGCCGAGGGCGCGGCGCGCGTGCTGGACCTGGTGAGCCAGATCGCCAGCGTCCCCGCGATCGCCACCCGCTAGGCGGCGCCGGCCTCCGGGGTCCAGCGCGGGTCCCGCCCGGACAGCGCGAGCAGCCGGTCCAGGACCGGGCTGCCGTCCGGCACCGGGAGCGGCTCGGCGAACCCCTTGTACTGACGGAACATCTCGGCGTTCGCCTCGACGGCCGCCCGCGCCGCCGCGACCGCCTTGCCGCCGACCGCGTAGGACTGCCCGGTCGCGGCCGCCAGGTCCCAGCCGTGCAGCACCATCTCGGCGATGAGCAGCGCCGCGACGTCGGCGGCGGCTGTCGCCGCCCCCATGACGTTCAGCTCGCGCTCCCATGCCGCCGGGTCCGCCCACGCGGCCAGCGCGCGGTCAAGCTGCGCCCGGTAGGCGGCGGCGAAATCCGGCTCGGCGGCGAA
>DATGLH010000069.1:0-15978 GCA_035294225.1 Trebonia sp. | reverse complement strand
TGACATGTTAATTCCCTTGCCGAGTGCTTATCGTTATCCTGCCGGTCTATTCTCGGAAGGCGTCCTGGCGACGCGGGGCGGGGGGTGGCGTGGCCGCGGAATTGCAGCCGGGGGACCCGGAGACGATCGGCCCGTACCGGCTGGCAGGGCGGCTCGGCCAGGGCGGCATGGGACGAGTGTTCCTCGGCGTGTCCCCGGGCGGACGGCCGGTGGCGGTGAAGGTCATCCGCGCCGAGCTGGCAGCAGACCCGCAGTTCCGGGTGCGGTTCGGGCGGGAGGTCGCCGCGGCACGGAAGGTGAGCGGCGTGTTCACCGCCATGGTGGTGGACGCGGATACCGATGGCCCGGTGGCATGGCTGGCCACGGCGTATGTTCCCGGGCCTTCGCTGGCCGAGGCGGTAGACCGCCACGGGCCGCTGCCGGAGGCGTCGCTGCTGGCGCTGGCCGCGGGCCTGACGGAAAGCCTGGAGGCGATCCATGACGCCGGCGTGGTGCACCGGGATCTCAAGCCGTCGAACGTGCTGCTGGCCGAGGACGGCCCGCGGGTCATCGACTTCGGCATCTCCCGGGCCGCGGAATCAACGGCGCTGACCCAGACCGGCCTGGTGATCGGATCGCCCGGGTTCATGTCTCCCGAGCAGGCCATGGGCGGTGAGGTCGGGCCGCCCAGCGACATCTTCAGCCTGGGGGCGGTGCTCGCCTTCGCCGCCACTGGCCGGGGGCCGTTCGGCAGCGGCACGACGGTGACGCTGCTGTACCGCGTCGTCCACGAAGCGCCCGACCTTGACCGGGTGCCTGCCACGGTGCGGCCGCTGATCGAGCGCTGCCTCGCCAAGGACCCGGCGCGGCGTCCCACCGCCGACGGCCTGCTGGCCGAGCTGGGTGCCCTCCGGCTGGCCGGGAACTGGCTGCCCGACTCGATTACCCGCGCATTCGCCGCTGCCGCCGGGGCAGGCCCCGCTGCCCCCGCCGCCGGGGCAGACCCCGCTGCCCCCGTTACCAGGGCAGACCCCGCGCTCGCCGCGCCCGGCCTGGCGCCCGGACCCGGCCTGGCGGCGACACAGACCGCGCTGGCCGGCTCCGCCGCGCCCGCGCCGGCCGGGGAGACCCGGCCGCCGGCCGGTCCGGCGGCCGGGAGGCCGGCCGCCGCCGGGGGCCTGCCGCCGGCGGCCGCAGACGCCGGTCACCAGCTCCCGCCCGGCGGAAGGAAGCGGCCACGCCGCCTCCTGCTGCGCCCGCTGGTGCTGGCGTCGCTTATCGTTGCCCTGGCGTCAGGCGCGACCGCCTTCGCCCTGACCTCGAACACCGGGCACGCGCCCGCGCCGGCCCGGTCCCGGCCGGCGGCACAGACATCCGCGGCGGCCGCGTCCACGTCCGCCGCGGGCGTAAGCCCGCGCGCGTCAGCCACGGCGAGCGCATCATCGCCTGCGGGAGCGTCTCAGCCGGCGAGCACGGCTTCCTCTCCGCCCGCGTCCTCGTCGCCGAGTTCCTCCGCCGCCCCGTCCGCGCGGCCCTCGGCGTCCGCGTCGGCCGGCACGTCACCGTCGTCGGCCTCGTCGCCGGCCTCTCCGGCGAGCTCGTCCCCGTCCGCGCCGTCCGGGTCGCCGTAGCCGCCCGCCGGAGGCGCTCCGGAAGCTCCGCCGGTGCCGCGGCCCCGGCCGTGGCCGGCGCGGGTTAAGGTTCGGACATGACGATCGTGACCGGCGCCGCCGTGGTCGTCACCGGCGGCGGCGGGGGAATCGGACGGGCGATCGCGCGCAGGCTCGCGGCCGGCGGCGCCCGGGTAGCGGTGAACGACCTGGATCCTGGTGCCGCCGCGGCGGTCGCCGCCGAGGTCGACGGCGTGGCCGTCCCCGGCGACGCCGGGACGGAGCGGGGCGTGCGGGAACTCATCGCCGCCGCCGCCGGCCACCTCGGCGGGATCGACGTCTACTGCTCGAACGCGGGGACCGCCGCCGGGGCCGGGCCGGACACCCCGGAGGACGAATGGCAGCGCGCCTGGGAGGTCAACGCCATGGCGCATGTCCGCGCGGCGCGCGCCCTGCTGCCGGGCTGGCTGGCGCGCGGCCGGGGAACGTTCGTCGTCACCGCGTCCGCGGCCGGCCTGCTGACGATGCTCGGCTCGGCGCCGTATTCGGTGACCAAGCACGCCGCGGTGGCGTTCGCGGAATGGCTCGCCGCGACCTACGCCCACCGCGGGCTGACCGTGCACTGCGTCTGCCCCCAGGGAGTACGCACCGCGATGCTTGCCGGGTCGGGGCGTGCCGGCGAGATCGTGCTGATGGACACCGCGATCGAGCCCGGACAGGTGGCCGACGCGCTCTGGGAGGCGATGACCGAGGGCCGGTTCCTCGTCCTGCCGCACCCCGAGGTCCGGGACTACTATTCGCTGCGCGCCGCGGACACCGACAGATGGCTGCGCGGCATGTCGCGGCTACAGCGGCGGATCGAGGAGGCAGGGTGAGATCCTGGCAGGTGAGCCGGCACGGCGAGCCGGAGGACGCGCTGGAGCTGGCGGAGGTGCCGCGTCCTGCGCCCGGCCCCGGGCAGCTCCTCGTGCGGGTGCTCGCGGCCGCGGCGAACTTCCCCGACGTGCTGCTGTGCCGCGGTACCTACCAGGTCCGCCCGGCGCTGCCGTTCTGCCCCGGCGTCGAGCTGTGCGGTGAGGTCGCGGAGGCGGGCGCGGGCGTGACCGGTTTCGCCCCCGGGGACCGGGTGATCGGCGGGACGGTGCTGCCGTACGGGGCGTTCGCGGAGTACGCCCTCATGGAGGCGGCGGTCACCATGCCCGCGCCGGGGGAACTCGACGACGCCGCGGCCGCGGCGTTCCACATCACGTACCAGACCGGGTGGTTCGGGCTGCACCGGAGGGCGCGGCTGGCGCCCGGCGAGACGCTGCTCGTGCACGCGGCGGCGGGCGGCGTGGGCAGCGGCGCCGTCCAGCTCGGCAAGGCCGCGGGGGCGCGCGTCATCGGCGTGGCGGGCGGCCCGGAAAAGGCGTCGGTGGCGCGGGACCTCGGCGCGGACGTGGTCGTGGACCGGTCCCGCGAGGACTTCGCGGCGGTCGTCAGGGAGGTCACCGGCGGGCACGGCGCCGACGTCGTCTACGACCCGGTGGGCGGCGAGGCCTTCCGGCGGTCCGTCAAGTGCATCGCGTTCGAGGGCCGGATCCTGGTCGTCGGCTTCGCCGCCGGGGACATCCCGTCGGCCGCGCTGAACCACGTCCTGGTGAAGAACTACTCGATCCTCGGCCTGCACTGGGGCCTGTACCGGCAGCTGGACCCGGGGGCGGTCCGGGACTGCCACGCCGAGCTGGCCGGGCTCGCAGCGGCCGGGGCGATCCGGCCGCTGGTCAGCGAGCGGCTGCCGCTGGCCGCCGTCCCGGACGGGCTGCGGCGGCTGGCCGCCGGCGCCACCACCGGCCGGATAGTCTTCCTCCCCTAGCTGGCCTGGGAACAGCGGCCCGTCGATCGTCAAAAGCGAAAAATCCTTCATGAGGAAGGAATCTCACGGTATAACTGTAAAAATCCTTCGCGATCATGGCCGGCGCCGCCGCCGGGCCGCCGGGCGCCGGGCCGGCCGCGTTCAGCGGTTTTCCAGGCCCGGCTGCATCGACATGGCGAGCAGCCGGATGTTGACCGGCTGCGCGTCGTCGAAGTTGTACATCCGCCCGTACTTCGGCCGCAGCCGTTCCAGGATCCGCGGCGTCGCCTCCTCCACCGCCTGCCGCCGCTGTGCCGCCCACTCGCCGACGAGGCCGCTCATGAAGGCCCCCGGCCCCGCGGCGGCGCGGCCGGGTTTCTCGCCCCGCGCGATCTGGCGGCCGTACAGGTAAAGCGAGAAATGATTGTCCAGTTCGGCCAGCAGCCGTTCTCTGGCGGCCATGTCGAGGCCGTCCAGGTAGTCGGTCAGCCAGAGGTCGGGGACGGACTCCGGCCGCGGGATTTCCTCGCTGATGAGCTGCGTGAGCTCGTCCAGGTACCTGATGTAGAAGTCGAAGTCCGACTTCTCGCCGATGTTGCCGTGCCCGCCCGAGAACCAGTCGAAGTCAAGGCCGCGGGCGAACTCCAGGTTGGGCTTGAACAGCACCAGCGGATCTTGTCCCGCGAAACCGCCGAACGGCAGCTGGTCGATGTTGATCAGGTCCGCGGAGTGACCCACGCGCTCTTCGGCCAGGAGGAACACGCAGTGGTCCGGCGAATGCCCGGGCCGGGGCAGGCCGCACAGCCGCAGCGTGACCCCCTCGAACTCGACGGCGTCATACGGCCAGGCGAGGACGACGGTGGGCAGCGGCAGGTCGCTGCCGAACCGCTCCATCCAGACGGCGGTGTGCTCGCTGGCGATCACGCGCGGCGGCTTGTCCAGCAGCCGCACGAGGCGCCGCGCGCCGCCGATATGGTCGGCGTGGAAATGCGAGTAGCAGACGGCGGTCACGGGCAGCGGCGTCACCGACGCTATCGCCGCCAGCAGCGAGTCGGCGGCGCCCATGATCGGGTCGAACAGCAGCACGCCGCGCTCGCCGACGTAGAACAGCGTCCCGTAGAAGTGCCGCGAGAACCAGTAGGTGCGGGCCGCGACCCGCTGCAATACGTAATCTCCCATGACGCTGCGCGGGAACAGGCGCGCCACGCGCTGGCCCGGCTTCAGCGGCGTGTCAGCGGACGGCTCGACGTATTCGGCGCCCGTCGTCGAGAGCGGCTCTTCCATGAGATCAGGCGGGAACGAGGCGAAGCGGCAGGGTCTCGTGCCCGTGGACGGCCATGTTGGCGGTGACCGCCGGCTCGCCGGCGATCTCGATGCGCCGGACATGCCGGGCGAGCGCCGACAGCAGCGACACGCCCTCGAGCCGGGCGACCCGTGCGCCGACGCACGCGTGCACGCCGAAGCCGAGGCCCAGGTGCTTGCCGACGACGTCCCGCGTGATGTCGTAGGTCTCCGGGTCCTCCCAGCGCCGCGGGTCACGTCCGCCGGGCATGTGCAGCAGCAGGAGCTTCGCGTTGGCCGGCAGCCTCACACCGCCCACGTCGATCTCGGCCGTCGCCCGGCGGCGGGTGAACCGGGCCGGGTTGTCGTACCGGATGCCCTCCTCGAAGGCCCGCTTCGCGAACTCGCCGGTGTCGGACCGGAGCAGCCGGTACTGCTCGGGGAACTCGGCCAGCGCGCGCAGGATGTTGCCGAGGGCGTAGATGGTGGTGTCCGAGCCCGCCGAGTACAGGGTCCGGACGAGCACCTCGGCCTCGGCCTGCGTGACGTCGCCGGCGTCCGCCGCCTCGTACATCGCCATGCAGATCCCGCCGGGCCGGACGGCTTCGCGCTTGCAGTTGACGGCGACCCACTCGAATACCTCGGCCGCCTCCGCCATGGACTGGCGGTAGATCTCGTTCTTCGGGCCGAACATGTTGAACTGCGCGTGCCCGAACCGGATGAGCATCTCCCGGTTCTGGTCGCCGAGCCCGATCGCGTCGGGGAAGACCTTGAGCACGTACGCCTTGGCGAGGTCCTTGTGGCCGTCGATGACCTCGGGGCCGTCGAGGAGGCGGAGCACCAGGTTCTCGGCCTCGCTCTCGAAGGCGCCCTGCATCCGGCGGAGCACGGACGGGGACATGGCCTTGCTGATCACCGTCCGGACGCGCTGGTGGTCCGGCGGGTCGTCGCTGAGCAGGATCATGGGCTGGCCGGTCTCTTCGAACGGCGGCTCGGTGGAGCTGAAGGCCCGCCAGTCCCGCATCATCAGCTCGATGTGGTCGTGCCGGCCCGTCGCCCACACGTCATATTTCGGCATGTACACGACGGGGGCGGCCTCGCGGATCAGGGCGTCGTAGCGCTGCGGGTCCCTGATGGCTTCCGGGCTGAACATGTCGAAGTCGGCATCCAGCACCGAATCGGTCGCGGGCATCGGCGCCCTCCCGCCTGGTTTGACCGGTTTTCCCGGATCGTAGGACGGGCCCATGGGGCGGTCAAGGCGGCCGCCAGCGCGGCCGCGGGCTGGCCGCGGCCATTGTGGCGGGCTAACATCCGCGGCATGAGGGTCACTGTCGACACCGCACTATGTGAGGCCAACGCGGTATGCGCCGGCCTCGTCCCCGAGGTCTTCTCCGTGGACGAGTCGGACGAGCTCACCATCCTGACCCCGGACGGCGCGGTCAGCCCCGAACTGGCCGGCCGCGTGCGGGAAGCCGTCCGCTGCTGCCCCCGGATGGCCCTCTCGCTCGAGGAGTGACCGCCGGCCGCCCGGGCCGCCCCGCCCGGCCTCGCCAACCGAAAAATATTTCACCAAGAAGAGAAGACCCGGAATAGGCGTAAAAACTTACACGATCATGAACGGGCCCGCGGCCCCCGGCCGGCCCGGCATGCCGGCGAACATGCCAGGCTCGCAGGAGCCGCCCCGCTGGCGCACGATCACGCCGAGCCGGTTGGCGAACCTGGCGCCGATCTCATTGCCGGCGATGTCGAAGACGGGGCTCCATTCGCCGCGAGGTGCCCGACATTCGCCGCGAGGTGCCCGACGCGGCCTACGGCGGGATCGGCGAAGCCGTCGGCAAGATCGACACCGTCGTGGCGGTGCGCATCGGCGACGGCCTCGTCGCCCGGGCTCCGCGCCGTGCGCGGTCCCGGGAAGCTGGCGCATATGCGGCGCGGGGCCGCCCCGCGCCGCCGCCCCGCGCCGCCGGCCCGGAACCCTGGCGCCCGGCCGGCGGACGGTGCTGCCGCCGGTTCCCCTCAGCGTTCCCGCCGGCTCAGGCGGCGAGCACGTCCGGCGAGGTCGCGTCGTAGCCGGCGAGCCAGGCCGCGCCGCGCCCTTCCGGGTCGCGCCGGTTCACGCGCCGCCGCAGGGCGATCATCAGGTCCCGCCGCCAGGCGGCCCACGGAGACGTCAGGTGGTTGCTCAGCCCCCGTTCACGGGCGGCGATCACCACCCGGCTCGCCCGCGGCCGGCGGGTGCGCTCATACCGGGCCAGGCCCGTGACCGGGTCGGCGGCCTCCGCCGAAAGCGCCGTCGCCAGGACCGCGCCGTCCTCGAGCGCCTGGCACGCGCCCTGCCCGAGGTAGGGGAGCATCGGGTGCGCGGCGTCGCCGAGCAGGGTGACCCGGCCGCGGGTCCACCGCGGGATGGGATCGCGGTCGTACAGCGCCCACTTGTACCAGGTGTCCCCGGCGGCGAAGAGGCGCAGCAGGGACTCGTGCCAGCCGGCGTAGCGCCCGAGCACCTCCTCGCGGCTGCACTCGGCGACCCAGGACTCGTGCCGGTAGCCTTCGTCGTCGTAGTGGCAGACGACGTTGATCAGCTCCTCCCCCCGCAGCGGGTACAGCACGATCGTGCCGTGCGGGCCGAACCACTGGGAGCCGTCGGTGGACGGCCGGGTGCCGCGGACGGCGCTGACCGGGATGACGCTGCGGTAACAGATCTTCCCCGTGAACCGGGGAGCGTCCGGGCCGAACAGCGACGTGCGCACCGCCGAGTGGATGCCGTCCGCGCCGACGATGACGCCGGCCTCGGCCTCGCTGCCGTCGGCGAAGCGCGCGACCGCGACGTCGCCGTCGGGCAGCACCTCGGTGCACCGCTTGCCCAGGTGCACGACGCCCGCCGGCAGCGCGCCGGCCAGCACGTCGAGGAGATCGGCCCGGTGCACGGTCGCGCCCTCCAGGCCGAACGCCGCCGACTGCTCGCGCCGGCTCGACCTGGAGATCACCCGGCCCGTCTTCCAGTTGCGCGCCGTCTGCCACTGTGACCGCCCCGCGACCTTGCGGACGTCGCCTTCCACGCCGATGGCGCGCAGCACCCTCATCGCGTTGGGGTGCAGGGCGACGCCGGCCCCGATCTCCTTCAGCTCGGCGGCCGCCTCGTAGACCGCCACCTCGATCCCCGCCCGCGACAGCGCGTTCGCCGCCGTCAGCCCGCCGATGCCGCCTCCGATGATCGCGACACGTGTCATGGGCCGTCTCCCTCCTCGTCGTCCTCCCCTCCATGGTGGCCGAACATCGCAGGGCCGCAACGGCGTTGCCGCGCTCCCACAAGTTCCGCGCCGCGGACCTGAGGCCGGCCCCAAGGCGCGCTTCCCGCCGGGAGTCACGGCCGTCCGTTCGGGATGAAGGCCAAGGATCATCCGAACGGGCCCGTGGCGGCTCCGCGGGGCGGTCGCGGCCGCGGGACGGCAACTGCCCGGACGGGCGATGTGTGCGGGCCGCGTCGCCCGGAAAGGCTGGTGAACGCGACCACCAGCGGAAGGAGCGTTCATGAGCACAGCGGTGACGGCGGCGGCCGCGGGCACGATCGACGTCGGCGGCGATCTGACGGTGAACCGGATGGGGTTCGGCGCGATGCGGATCACGGGGGAAGGGATCTGGGGCGACCCGCCCGATGCCGGCCGCGCGAAGGAGGCGCTGCGGCAGGCGGTGCGGCTCGGCGTCAACTTCATCGACACCGCCGACTCCTACGGGCCGGAGGTCAGCGAGCATTTGATCGCCGAGGCCCTGTACCCCTACCCCGACGATCTCGTGATCGCGACGAAGGGCGGCCTGCTGCGGCCGGGACCGGGGCGCTGGGAGCCGGACGGGCGCCCGGAGCACCTGCGCCAGGCGTGCGAGGGCAGCCTGGCCCGGCTGCGGCTGGACCGGATCGACCTGTACCAGCTCCACCGGCCCGACCCCAAGGTGCCGGTCGCCGAGTCGGTCGGCGCGCTGGCCGAGCTGAGGAACGAGGGCAAGATCCGCCACATCGGGGTGTCGAACTTCTCCGAGGAGCAGCTGCGGGAGGCACAGCGGGTGACCCCGGTCGTGTCGGTGCAGAACCGTTACAACGCCACCGACCGGGCATCGGAGCCCATGGTGGACCTGTGCGATCAGGAGATGCTGGTGTTCCTGCCGTGGGCGCCGATCCAGCCCGGCGACAGCGTGCCGATCCGCACCGCGGCCAGGAACCATGGCGTGAGCCCGCGCCAGATAGCGCTGGCCTGGCTGCTGGCCAGGTCGCCGCGGATCCTGCCGATCCCCGGCTCGGGCTCCCCGGACCATGTCGCGGAGAACATCATGGCAGCGGGCATCGAGCTGAGCCCGCAGGAGTACGACGCGATCACCGATGCCGTGAGCTAGCCGGCCGCGGATGCCCGCGGCCCGGGCATGGGCGTTCTCCTGCATCCCACCGGATCGGTGTGGTATTTCCCGATATTCGGGGCAGAGGGAAACCATGCAACACGAGATGTGGCCAGGGCGGCCGTACCCGCTGGGCGCCAGCTACGACGGCATCGGCACGAACTTCGCGCTGTTCTCCGAGGTGGCCGAACGCGTCGAGCTGTGCCTGTTCGACGAGACCGGAGGCGGCGAGCAGCGGCTGGACATAACCGAGGTGGACGGGTACGTCTGGCACTGCTTCCTGCCCGGGATCGGGCCCGGGCAGCGCTACGGCTACCGCGTGCACGGGCCGCACGACCCCGAGAACGGGCTGCGCTGCAACCCGTCGAAGCTGCTCCTCGACCCCTACGCCAAGGCCATCGACGGCCAGGTGCGATGGGACCCCGCCGTCTACGGCTACCCGCTCGGCGGCGACGACCGGGACCGGTGCGACGGGGACAGCGCGCCGTTCGTCCCGCGGGCGGTCGTCACCAACCCCTGGTTCGAGTGGGGTGACGACCGCCCGCTGCGGATCCCCTGGCACGAGACCGTGCTGTACGAGTGCCACGTCAAGGGGCTCACCATGCGCCATCCGGAGGTCCCGCCCGGCCAGCGGGGCACCTACGCCGGCATGGCGCATCCCGCGGTGATCGGGCACCTGCGCCGCCTGGGCATCACCGCGGTGGAGCTGATGCCGGTCCACCAGTTCGTCCACGACCAGCACCTCATCGAGCGGGGCCTGCGCAACTACTGGGGCTACAACTCGATCGGCTTCTTCGCCCCGCACGTGGAATACTCGGCGTGGGGCGTCGAACAGGTCACCTCCGAGTTCAGGTACCTGGTGAAGACCCTGCACGAGGCCGGGATCGAAGTCATCCTCGACGTCGTCTACAACCACACCGCGGAGGGGAACCACCTCGGCCCGGTGCTGTCGTTCAAGGGCATCGACAACCCCGCGTACTACCGGCTCGCGGACGGCGGGCGGTACTACTTCGACACCACGGGCACCGGGAACACGCTGAACATGCGGCACCCGCACGTGCTCCAGCTGATCATCGACTCGCTGCGCTACTGGGTCAGCGAGATGCACGTGGACGGGTTCCGCTTCGACCTGGCGGCCAGCCTGGCCCGCCAGTTCCACGAGGTCGACCGGCTGTCGGCGTTCTTCGA
Organism: Trebonia sp.; assembly: GCA_035294225.1. Classification (GTDB taxonomy): domain Bacteria; phylum Actinomycetota; class Actinomycetes; order Streptosporangiales; family Streptosporangiaceae; genus Trebonia. Next base: position 5,700 of record DATGLH010000069.1, on the reverse strand, counting down.
CCTCATCCAGGTGGACCCCGTGGTGAGCCAGGTCAAGCTCATCGCCGAGCCGTGGGACCTCGGCGAGGGCGGATACCAGGTGGGCAACTTCCCGGTCCTGTGGTCGGAATGGAACGGCCGCTACCGCGACACCGTCCGCGACTACTGGCGCGGCGCCGACCGGACCCTGGGCGACTTCGCCTACCGGCTGACCGGCAGCTCCGACTTGTACGGGCGCACCGGGCGGCACCCGTACGCCAGCATCAACTTCGTCACCGCGCACGACGGGTTCACCCTCGCCGACCTGGTCTCCTACGACCGCAAGCACAACGAGGCGAACGGGGAGGCGGGCCGCGACGGAACCGATGACAACCGCTCCTGGAACAGCGGCGCGGAAGGCCCGGCCGACGACCCCGCGGTCAGCCGGATACGCGAGCGCCGCCGCCGTGCCATGATGGCGACGCTCCTGCTGAGCCAGGGCGTGCCGATGCTGCGGCACGGCGACGAGATCGGCCACTCCCAGCGCGGCAACAACAACGCCTACTGCCAGGACAACGAGCTTTCGTGGCTGGACTGGGAGCACGCGGACGAGAAGTTCCTGGCCTTCTGCGCCAGGCTGGTCGCGTTCCGGCACCGGCACCCGGTCTTCCGGCGGCGCCGCTTCTTCGAGGGGGAGCCCATCTTCGGCAGCGAGCTGTCCGACATCGGGTGGTTCCGGCCGGACGGGGGCGAGATGACGCCGGAGGACTGGGAGACGGGCTTCGCCAAGTCGCTCGGCGTCTTCCTCAACGGGGACGCGCTGCCCGACCCGGACCCGCGCGGCCACCGGCTCAGCGACGACAGCTTCCTGCTGCTGTTCAACGGCCATCACGGCGATGTCGACTTCGTGCTCCCCGGCGGGAAGTGGGGGGCGCTGTGGCTGACCGAGCTCGACACCGCCGCCGCCCGCGTCCCGCGCGAGGCCCAGGCGGCCGGCGCCAAGGTCACCGTCGCCGCCCGCAGCGTGCAGGTGCTGCGCCGGGTCTAGTTCACGGCGCCTGGGCCGCGGTCTGGCCGGGTGGGCCTCGCTCCGGCCGACGGCATGGCGCACGCCGGGCCGGGAGGCCTGGCTCAGCTCACCCGGACCAGGAGCTTGCCGAAGTTCTTGCCGTCCAGCATGCCGAGGAACGCCGCCGGCGCGTTCTCCAGGCCGTCGACGACGTCTTCGGTGTACTTCAGCGACCCGTCGCGCACCCAGGACGTCGCCCGCTCAAGGAACTCGCCCATCAGGCTGGCGGCGAACTCGTTCTGGATGAACCCGCGGATGGTCAGGCTCTTGCGCAGGACCGCCGACATGAGCACGGGGGTGCGGTCCGGGCCGGGCGGCAGCCCGGGTTCGTTGTACATCGCGATGAGCCCGCACACCGGGACGCGGGCGAAGGGGTTCAGCCGCGGGAAGACCGCGTCCCAGACGTGCCCGCCGACATTCTCGAAGTACACGTCGATCCCGTCCGGGGTGGCGGCGGCGAGCTGGTCCGCGAAGTCGCCGGCCCGGTGGTCGACCGCCTCGTCGAAGCCGATCTCGCGCAGGTAGGCGACCTTCCGCGGGCCGCCGGCGATGCCGACCGCACGGGCGCCGAAGATCTTCGCGAGCTGCCCGACGGTGGCGCCGACCGGGCCGCTGGCGGCGGCCACCGCGACGGTCTCGCCGGCTTTCGGCCGGCCGATCTGGGTAAGGCCTGCGTAGGCGGTGAAGCCCGGCATGCCGAGCACGCCGAGCGCCGTCGTCACCGGCGCCCTGCCGGGGTCGAGCTTGCGGACCGTGGCGCCTTTCTGCACCCCGTACTGCTGCCATCCTGTGTAGGCGAGCACCACGTCACCCGGCTTGAGGCCGGGGTCGTTCGACTCGACGACCTCGCCGACGGTGCCGCCGACCATCACGCCGCCGACCTCGACCGGCGGCGCGTATGACGGCGCGTCGCTCATCCGCCCGCGCATATACGGGTCGAGCGACAAGTACCGGGTGCGGATGAGCACCTCGCCCTCGCCCGGGGAGGGCACCGGTGCCGGGACGATCGTGAAGTTCTCGAGCGTGGCCCTGCCCGCCGGCCGTGAGGCGAGCCGGACTTGCAGGTTCCCCGTATTCGCGTGGTCCGCGTGCTGATCCGCCATGGCGGCAGCGTAACGCCGGCGGCGCGCGGCCCGGGCACCGGGCGCCGGCAAACGCGGGGCTCCGCCGCGTCACGGCGCGCCGGAACCGCAAACCACGGCGTAATCTCCGGCATCTCCGGCGCGTCCACGGCCCGGGCATCCTTCAGGGTCATGAACGACGGGGCGGACGGGGCGGCGGATCGGGGTACCGCCCGGAGCGGGGCTCCCAGCCTGGCTGCTGGCGGTGCTCCGGCCCCGGCCGGCCGCCCTGCGGCTGCCAGCCCGGCCCCTGCTGGCCGGGCCGCCGCCTTGGCCCTGCCGGGCCCCGCGGTCCCCACCCCTGCGGCGGTCCCTGCGGCTGCCAGGCCGGCCCCGGCTGGCTGGGCTGCGGCTGCCAGGCCGGCCCCTGCGGTCCCCACCCCTGCGGCGGACCGCCCAGTTCCCCCCGATCCTGCGGCCGCCCCGGCGCGAAGCGCGCCGCCGGAGCCGCGGCGGCGACCGGAACCGGGCCCGCGGCTGGTGCCCCGGACGGCGACGGCCGGTCCTTGCCCGTGACCGACAGGTACCAGATGGAGGCCGCCACGAGCACCAGCGTCACGCCGCTGACCGGCCCGTGTCCGATGCCCAGGCCGCCGACGTCGGCCGGCATTCCGAAGTAGTCGGCGAACGACGCCCCGATCGGGCGGGTCAGGATGTACGCCACCCAGAACGTCAGCACCGGGTTCACCCCGAGCCGCCAGGCCGCCAGCGGCACCATGATCGCCAGCGTGAACGCCACGCCCGAGGTGAAATAGCCCAGGTGCAGCGTGGTGGCGGTCAGGTCCCCGGTCGCGGTGCCCAGGGCGAACGTGCAGCACACGGTCGCCCAGTAGAAGAACTCCCGCCGGGGCGTGGTGATGGTGTGAATCGACAGCGTGTGCTCGGCGCGGTGCCACGCGACGAGCACCACCGCCAGGGCGACGGCGAACAGCGTCACCGACACCTTGTACGGGATGCCCAGCCCCACATGCATCGCGTCCGCCACCATCGTGCCGAACACCGCCACCATCGCCACCGCGCTCCAGTACGGCCACGTCCGGTACCCGGGGACCCGGAATTGCCAGCCGATCGCGATCGCGAACACCACGAAGCCCGCGAACACCGCGAGGTAGGGGTTGAACTGCCTCACCAGGAAATCCGACACCGCCTCGCCCATCGCGGTCGTCGCGATCTTCACCGCCCAGAACCAGGGGTTGACCTCGGGCACCTTCGGGACCGCCGGGCCGCCGCGCGGCGATCCACCGCCCCCGCCGCCTCCGCCCCGCACCCGGGAACCCATCCCACCCTGCGCGTATATCTCATCCTGACGGTGCCGGCCTCCCATAGCCGCAAGGATGTCATAGGCAGGCGCGCGGGATATGCCGAACGGGCGGTGGCCTCCGTCCCGGTTCGGCAAAGACATCCCTAAGGAATTCCCAGCCCCTCCCGCCCCCGGGCCGGCCGCCGGAACCGCGAGCCGAGCACGCCGGAAACACCGTCCGTGCGATAGACCCCGGCTCGTGCGATAGACCCCGGCCGCCGTGTTCATCCCCCGGACGCCCGAACTCGGCAAACACGGCCAGGCATGGTAGGCAAGAAGGTAGGCGAGCAGCGAAGGAGGGCGGAGTGGTGCGTGACGCGGTGATCGTGGAGGCGGTCCGGACGCCGGTGGGCAAGCGGAACGGCGCCCTGTCCGGAGTGCACCCGGTGGACTTGTCCGCGCACATACTGCGGGCGCTCGCGGAGCGCTCCGGCATCGACCCGGCCGTGGTGGACGACGTTATCTGGGGCTGTGTCAGCCAGTTCGGCGAGCAGACTTTCGACATCGCGCGCAACGCGGTGCTTGCCGCGGGCTGGCCGCTCAGCGTGCCCGGCGTGACCGTGGACCGGCAGTGCGGGTCCTCGCAGCAGTCGGTGCACTTCGCCGCCGCCGGCCTGGTCAGCGGCCAGTACGACGTGGTAGTGGCGGGCGGCGTGGAGTCGATGAGCAGGGTGCCGATGGGGTCGTCCCGGGGGACCGCCAACCCATCGGGGTCCGGGCTGCGGACCGTGTTCCACGGCGTGCCGCCGAACCAGGGGATAGGCGCCGAGATGATCGCGCAGCGCTGGGGCTTTTCCCGCACCCAGCTCGACGAGTTCTCCCTCGGCTCGCACGAGAAGGCGGCGGCGGCCATCGACGAGGGCAGGTTCGCCGCCCAGATCGCCCCGGTCACGCTGGACGACGGGACGGTCGTGGACACCGACGAGGGCGTCCGCCGCGGCTCCACGCTGGAGACGCTGGCCGGCCTCAAGCCGGCGTTCAAGCCGGACGGCGTGATCCACGCGGGCAACAGCTCGCAGATCAGCGACGGCGCGGCCGCGCTGCTGATGACGACCAGCGAGAAGGCCGCCGAACTCGGCCTGACCCCGCTCGCCCGGGTGCACACCGCGGTACTCGCCGCCGACGACCCGGTGATCATGCTGACCGCGCCGATCCCGGCGACCAGGAAGGCGCTGGACCGCAGCGGGCTGCGGCTGGACGAGATCGGCGCGTTCGAGGTGAACGAGGCGTTCGCCCCGGTACCGCTCGCCTGGCTCGCCGATATCGGCGCGGACGCCAAGGCGCTGAACCCCAACGGCGGCGCGATCGCGCTCGGCCACCCGCTGGGCGCCAGCGGCGCCCGGCTGATGACCACGCTGGTGCACCACATGCGCGCGGGTGGCATCCGCTACGGGTTGCAGACCATGTGCGAGGGCGGCGGCCAGGCGAACGCCACTATCCTCGAACTGCTCTGAGCACGCGTCGGAGATTACATCGCGGTTTTTGGTTCCGGCGTGCCGCGCCGGCCAGGTGCGCGGCGGCCAGGGGCCCCGCTCTTTCTGGGGCTGTGGCCCACAGCCCCAGAAAGAGCGGGGCGATGGGCCACAGCCCCGCTACGTCCCGGCGGCGTCGCGCCATCTGAACCGAACATAGAAGGATAAATAACTCAATACGGTCAGGCTGCGTAGCGGCGCTCCGCCCGCGCCGCGCCCGAAGTTACAAAATTACGAACAGACGCAGCCTAGGCCTGCCACACCGCGCCGTCGGCGAGCAGGTCCCCGACGTCGTCGAACCCCAGGCCGGCGAGCACCTCGCGGGTGTGCGCGCCGGGCCCGGCGATCCGGCCGGGTTCGAGGGCGCGGACCGGCCCGCCGCCCGCGTCCGGCGAGAACCGGGGCGCGGGCGACGGCTGGACCACGCCGCCGAGTTCGGTGAACGTGCCGCGCGCGGCCAGGTGCGGGTGCCGCGGCGCCTCGGTCATCGTGAGCACGGGGGCGACGCACGCGTCCGTTCCGTTGAAAACCTTCGTCCACTCTTCCCGGGTCCGCGAAGCGAACCGGGCGGCGAAGAGTTCCCGCAGCCGTGGCCACCGCGCCTGGTCATGCTGCCCGGGCAGGTCGCCGGGGACCCCCTCCGGGGCGAACAGCAGCTCGACGAAGCGCGCGTAGAACTGCGGTTCGAGCGCGCCGACCGCCATGTGCCCCCCGTCGGCGGTGGCGTACACGTCGTAGAACGGCGCCCCGGTGTCCAGCCGGTTCACGCCCCGCTGGTCG
>DATGLH010000068.1:0-14153 GCA_035294225.1 Trebonia sp. | reverse complement strand
ACCTGCGGGCATCCACCCCGACCGACGCGGCCAAACGGATCGTGCCCGACGTCGCGGAGCAGCAGGCCCTGGTCGCCCAGTTGCGCGACCGGGCACGCCGCTCGGTGCTCGGCTGGCTGGACCGCGAGCTCGCGTGGCTGCACGCGGTCACCTCCCGCCCCGCGCTCGCCGACCCGGTTCGCGAGATCGAGCGCCAGGCAGAGCAGGTCGAGGCGCTAGTGCGGCGGGCGCGCCAGTGCCTGGGCAACAGCCTGGCCAGAGCGGGCGACGACATCGCGCACACCCGCGCCCGGCTGCTCGCGCTATCCCCCGCCGCGACGCTGCGCCGGGGTTACGCGATCGTGCAGCGCGCGGACTCGGCCGTGGTCCGCGCCGCCGCCGAGGTCTGCCCGGGAGAGCAGCTCACCGTCCGGTTCGCCGAAGACCAGCTCACGGTCAGCGCTATCACCGGCGGCAACGAGTAGGATCAGACGCGTGACAGATCGTGAGCCGCTTTCCTACGAGCGGGCCCGGGACGAGCTTGCCGACGTGGTGAAGCGGCTGGAAGCGGGCGGGCTCACCCTGGAGCAGTCCCTCGATCTCTGGGAGCGCGGGGAGAAGCTGGCCGCGATCTGCGCCGAGTGGCTAGATGGCGCCCGGGCCAGGCTGACCGCCGCCATGGCGGCCCGCGACCCGGCCGAGTCCGGGCCCGAGGCCGGGCCCGGCGCCGAACCCGAGGCCGGGCCCGGCAGCCCCAGCACCCCCTTCTGAGGCACCCGCACGCGGGAGGCGCACCCGCACGCGGGACGCGCACCCGGGCATCTACGCTGAACGCATGCGCGTGGATGTCTGGAGCGATGTCGTCTGCCCGTGGTGCTATATCGGTATGGCCCGGTTCGAGAAGGCCCTCGCCGGTTTCCCCCGCCGCGACGAGGTTGAGGTGGTGTACCGCTCCTTCGAGCTGGACCCCGAACGCCCGAAAGGCGAGCGGGAAACCGTCACGGGCATGCTCGCCAGGAAGTACGGCATGCCGGAAGCACAGGCGCGCGCGGCCGACGCGCGGGTGGCGCGGCTCGCCCGGGCCGAGGGGCTGGGCTTCAGCCCGGACCGCCCGGCGGGCAACACCTTCGACATCCACCGGGTGATCCACCTTGGCCGGGAAAAAGGCGTGCAGCGCGAGCTGATCACCGCCGTCAGCCAGGCTTACTTCGCGCAGGCCCGGCAGGTCTTCGACCCGGACGTGCTCGCCGGCGTAGCGGTCGGCGCCGGGCTGGACCCGGCGGCCGTCCAAGAGGTGCTCGGCGGCGACGCGTACGCCGACGCGGTCCGCCGGGACGAGCTGGAGGCGCGCCAGCTCGGCATCGGCGGCGTCCCGTTCTTCGCGATCGACATGGCGCTCGGCGTGTCCGGGGCACAGGCTGCCGAGACGTTCGCCAGCGCGCTGGACCAGGCCTGGGCGCGCCGGGGCTGACCCGTACGCGCGGCAGGCAAGCGCAGTGGGTAGGAAAGGGCACATGACTGACGAACAGATCGCGCCTCCCCGGGAGACGGGCATTCCCGGGGCACTGGAACCGCCCCAGCACGCGCCCACCCGGAACCTCGCGCTGGAGCTCGCCCGGGTGACCGAGGCGGCCGCGATGGCAGCCGCCCGCTGGGTGGGACGCGGGGACAAGAACGGGGCGGACGGCGCCGCCGTGAACGCCATGCGCAGGCTCATCAACTCCGTGTCCATGCGGGGCGTGGTGGTCATCGGCGAGGGCGAGAAGGACAACGCCCCGATGCTGTACAACGGCGAGGACGTCGGCGACGGCACGGGCCCGGCCTGCGACGTCGCCGTCGACCCTATCGACGGCACCCGGCTATGCGCCAACGGCATGCCGAACGCGGTCTCCGTGCTCGCCGTGGCCGAGCGCGGCTCGATGTACGATCCGTCCGCCGTCTTCTACATGACCAAGCTGGCCGCCGGCCCCGAGGCGGCGGGGGTGGTGGACCTCGACGCCCCGCCCGCGGCCAACGTCGCGGCCGTGGCCAAGGCGAAGGGCATCTCGCCGCACGACGTCACCGTGGTGATCCTGGACCGGCCGCGGCACGCCGGCCTGATCTCGGCGGTCCGGGCGAGCGGCGCCCGGATCCACCTGATCACCGACGGCGACGTGGCCGGCGCGATCATGGCGGCGCGGGAGGGCACCGGCATCGACCTGATGCTCGGCATCGGCGGGACACCGGAGGGGATCATCGCCGCCTGCGCGCTGAAGTGCCTCGGCGGGGTGATCCTCGGCAAGCTCGCGCCCCGGGACGACGAGGAGCGCCGCCGCGCGCTCGAGGCCGGCCACGACCTCAACCGGGTGCTCACCACCGACGACCTGGTCTCTTCCGACGACGTGTTCTTCTCCGCCACCGGGATCACCGACGGTGAGCTGCTGGACGGAGTCCGGTACAAGCCCGGCGGGGCGGTCACGCACTCGCTGGTGATGCGGTCCCGGTCCGGCACGATCCGGTCCATCCGCAGCGAGCACGCCCTGTGGAAGCTGAGCGCGTACAGCTCCATCAAGTACGACTGAGCCGGCCGGGCGGCGGGCTCCGGGTTCAGGGCAGCGAGGCCCGCCGCCACCTCGGAAGCCAGCGCCGCGGCCGCGGCGGGGTGCGCACCCGGATCTCGCTCATGATGAGGTACCCGCGCACCTCGATCACCGGGACGTCCGCGGCCACGGGCACGGTCCTCGCCGTACCGCCGCGCTGCTGGCCGAGGATCCCGGTGCCGTTCATCACGACCTCGACGCCGGCCGGGACGATCAGCCGGATCCGCCCGAAGAGCGCGTAGACGTTGAGCAGCACGTGCCGGTCCTGCAACAGGGCCTCGCGCAGGTCGATCAGGGCCCTGCCGAAGATCGCCGAACACGTCACGACGGACGGCACCACCCAGCGGCCGCGCCGCTCCTCCGTGCTGAACAGGGCCATGATGGCCTGCCCGCCCTCCAGCCGCAGCGGCTGCTGCGCGGGCAGGGCGAGGTCCGCGGTCAGCTCCGCCAGCTCGCCCAGCGTGCGGGCGGAAAGAGCCAGCGTCATGCGTTCGGAATGTTCTCCGGCGGTAAGGCGGCCGTCGCTGAGCGCCTCCGCGAGCATGGCGACGACCCGTTCGCGGTCGGTGTCCGACGCGCGCAGATCGCGGGGCGCGGGCCGTGGGGGCATGCTCAGACGATACCTTTCCCCCATGACAGAGGCGTTGCTGCGGCGAGCCCGCGAGGAGGGCGTTTCGCTCGTACGGTTCCTGTACGCCGATCACGGCGGCATCATCCGCGGCAAGGCGGCGGCGACCGCGCGGCTGGCCGAGCGGATCGAAAGCGGCATCGGCCACACCCGGGCGATGATGGCGATGTCGATGATGGACGAGCTGGCGCCGGTCGACGGGATGGGGCCGGCGGGGGAAGTCCGGATAAAGCCGGACCCGGAGACGTTCGTCATCCTGCCCTATGCGCCCGGCGCCGCCGCCATGCTGGCGGACCAGGTGAACCCGGACGGCACGCCGTGGGACGGGTGCGCGCGCACCTTCCTCAAGCAGGCGATCGCCGCGCTGGCCGCCGCGGGTTACGAGCTGCGGGCCGCGTTCGAGCCCGAGTTCACACTCGGCCGCCGGGAGGACAGGGAACTGGTCCCGGTAGACGAAAGCCTCTGCTACTCTGCTACCGCCTTCCACCTGGCGCACGACTATACGATCGACCTCGTCGATGCGCTGAACAAACAAGGTCTAGAGGTCGAGCACTACTATCCCGAGCTTGGTCACGGCCAGCAGGAGGTGCCCATCCGGCACGCGGCGGCGCTGCGTGCCGCGGACAACCACGTGCTGCTGCGCGAGACCGCCCGGGCCGTGGCGATCCGGCACGGGCTGTGGGCCAGCTTCGCGCCCAAGCCGCTGCCGGACCAGGCGGGCAACGGCGCCCACCTGCACGCCTCGCTGTGGACGGCCGGCCGGCCGGTCCCTGCCAGCGGGAAAGAGCTGCGCCAGCAGGAAAGTTCAGCCGCCGGGAACGCGTTCGCCGACCCGGACGACAAATTCGGCCTGTCCGCGGTCGGGTACCGCTTCCTGGCCGGGGTGCTCGCCCACCTGCCCGGTCTCGTCGCGCTGACCTGCGGCAGCGTGAACAGCTACCGGCGGCTGGCGCCGTCGATGTGGGCCGGCGCGTTCGCCTGCTACGGCATGGACAACCGGGAGGCCGCGGTGCGGGTCTGCTCGCCGCTCGGGGCCGCCGGCTCGGTCAACCTGGAGCTCAAGCCGTGCGACTCCAGCGGCAACCCCTATCTCGCCCTCGGCGGGTTCATCCACGCGGGCCTGGACGGCATCCGCCGCGAGCTCGATCCGGGCGAGCCGCTTTCCGTCGACCCGGCTTCTCTTTCTTCCTCCGAACGGTCGCGGCTGGCTGTCCAGCGGCTCCCCTCCTCCCTCGGCGAAGCGCTGGACGCGCTTGAGGCCGACTCGGTGCTGATGTCGGCGCTCGGCCCGCTGCGCGCCGCCGCGTACCTCGCGGTCAAGCGCTCCGAGGTGGCGCACTTCGCGGCCCGGGACGCCGCCTACGAGTGCTACCACCACTGGATGCGGTTCTAAGCCCGCGGCCGTGCCGGCCCGTGCCGGCCCGTGCCGGCCTTGTCAGCCGCTGCCAACGGCGCCCGCGCCGCCGGGGCGGAAGATCGTCTCGGCCGGCTTGGCGATGACCGAGAGCGGCTTCGCCACGTCTTCGAGGGACTTGCCCTCGGCGTCCACGGCGCAGAAGATCGCGATGATGCCGCCGATGATCATCGCGCCCGCGCCGACCAGGTAGCCGGCGAACAGCGAGTTCCGGTCGGTGCCGGTGCCGATCAGGTGGCCGTACCAGTGCGAGCCGAACGCGCCGAAGCACTGCGCGATCGCGAAGAACACCGCGATGGCCTTCGCCCGGACCTCCAGCGGGAAGACCTCGCTGACCGTCAGGTAGCCCGAGCTCGCGCCGGCGGAGGCGAAGAAGAAGATCACCGACCAGCAGAGCGTCTGCGTGGTGGCGTTCAGCGCGCCGACGCGGAACAGTTCGGCGGTTATCACCAGCAGGACGCCGGACAGGATGTAGGTGCCGGAGATCATCTTCCGCCGGCCCACGGTGTCGAACAGCCGCCCGAGGATCAGCGGGCCGAGGAGGTTACCGGCCGCGAACGCGAAGAAGTAATAGGCCGTGTCGGTGGGCTTGACGTGGAAGAAGTACTCCAGGACCAGCCCGTAGGTGAAGAAGATCGCGTTGTAAAGGAACGACTGGGTGATCATCAGCGCCGCGCCGAGCACCGACCGCGAGGGGTAGTGCTGGAACAGCACCTTGAGCAGGGCCAGGTAGCCGATCTGGTCGGTCGGCCGTATCTCGATCTCCTGGCTCTGGTCCACGGGCGGCAGCGCGCCCTTGGTCGCCGCGACATCGTCCTCGATCTCGCGGATGGACGCCTCGGCCGCCTGCTGCCTGCCGTGCATGATCTGCCAGCGCGGGCTTTCCGGCAGGTTGCGCCGCACGTAGATGATGATCAGCGCGAGCACCGGACCGACCAGGTAGGCGACCCGCCAGCCCCATACGGCCGTGATGTGGTTCAGCGCCCACAGCGTGACGATCGTGCCGAGGATGGCGCCGCCCCAGTAGGTGCCGTTGACCGCCAGGTCCACCCGGCCGCGGTACCTCGCCGGGATCATCTCGTCGATGGCGGAGTTGATCGCGGCGTACTCGCCGCCGATGCCCATGCCCGCGATCACGCGCGTGGCGTAGAGGAAGATGAACCAGTGGCCGCCCGGCGGCGTCAGCGCGGTCAGGCCGCTCCCGACCAGGTAGACGCCCAGTGTCACCATGAACAGGTTCCGCCGGCCGAGCCTGTCGGACAGCCGGCCGAACAGCAGGGCGCCGATGACCTCGCCGATGAGATACCACCAGGCGATGTCGGAGACCGAGCCCGCGGACATGTTGAGCGTGTTCCTGAGGGTCAGGTCGGGACCGACGTTGCTCGCGATGGTGATCTCCAGCCCGTCCAGGACCCAGGCGACCCCGAGCGCCATGACGAGCCTGGTATGGAACTTCGACCAGGGCAAGCGGTCGATCCGTGCCGGGATCAGGCTCCGGATATGGGGACTGCTCGCCGTTGTGGACGCCGTAGCCATGCTGTGCTCCTTGCTTCTTCTCTGCCGACCCACGTCCCGCTGAATCCCGTGGCTGCCCACGGATTTCGATCTTGTTACCCCGCGATTTCTCATGCACACGGAGCGATTTCACATGATCTTCAAGTTCGCGGACCGGCCTGACGGACCCCTTGGCGGCGCGGCCCTTCGCCCATATAGTTAGCTCTGTGAACGAGGTAAGTTCCACGGCGGGCGTCCCGGCGGGCGTCCCGGCGGGCGGCGAGCGGGCCAAGGCGGAGGCGGCGGAGCTGCTGGCGGCGCTCGGGGCGGTACGGCGGCTGGCTCGCCGCGCGGTACGCGGCGCTGCCTACGCCGGGGCGCTGCCCCCGGCGCGCTCGGAGCTGCTCAGGCTCGCCGCGCGGCGGCCCGGCATAAGCGTCGCCGAGGCGGCCCACGAGCTGCGGCTGGCGCCAAACAGCGTCAGCACTATGGTCAGCAAGCTCAGCGCGGACGGGCTGCTCAGCCGGGGCCGCGCCGCGGCGGACGGTCGCTCGGTCCGGCTGACCGTGACCGGCAAGGGCGCCGCCCTCATCGAGCAGTGGCGTGATATCCGGGCCGAGCTGACCGGCCGCGCGCTCGAACGGCTCGCGGCGCCGGACCGGCAGGCCATCCGGGCCGCGGTGCCCGCGCTGGCCAGGCTGGCCGAGCAGATGGAGGAGCTGTGACCGCTGGCGCCGCCGAGATGGCCCCCAGGGAAACTGCGACGCACGCGGTCCGCTGCGTGGACCTGAGCTACCGGTTCGGCGCGCACACCGCCGTCGACCACGTCGACCTGAGCATCGAGCCGGGCGAGATGTTCGGCCTGCTCGGCCCGAACGGCGCGGGCAAGACCACCACGATCCGCATGCTGACCACGCTGCTCAGGCCGGCGACGGGCACGGTCACCGTCTTCGGCATCGACGCGGCCGCCCATCCGATGCTGGTGCGCCGGGTGATCGGGTACGTGCCGCAGATGCTGTCGGCGGACGCGAACCTGACCGGCCTGGAGAACGTCGAGCTGTTCGCCCGGCTGTTCGACGTGCCGCGCAAGGACAGGAGGGAACGGGTGGCGAACGCCCTCGAGGCGATGGGGCTGACCGAGGCGGCCACGCGGCTGGCCGGCACCTACTCCGGCGGCATGATCCGCAGGCTCGAGCTCGCCCAGGCGCTGATCAACGCCCCCCGCCTGCTCGTGCTCGACGAGCCCACCGTCGGCCTGGACCCGATCGCCCGCGGCGTCGTCTGGGATTACATCAACAGGCTCCGCGACACCCATGACATGACCGTGCTGATGACCACCCACTACATGGACGAGGCCGACGCCAACTGCGACCGGGTGGCGCTGATGCACCGCGGCCGGATCCGCGCCACCGGCCGGCCCGCCGACCTGCGCGCCGGGCTCGGCGGCGGTGCCACGCTGGACGACGTGTTCCGCCACTACACCGGTGACACCCTGGACAACGCACCGGAAGGAGGCATCCGTGACGTACGCCGCGCCCGGCGCACCGCCCGCCGCCTCGGTTGAGCCGCCCGCCGTCCGGGACAGCCCGGCCGCCGGACTGAGGCGGCTCGCCAGCCGGATCGTCACGCTCTGCTGGGTGGAGCTGCGCAAGATCCGGCACGACCGCACCGAGCTGTACACCCGGGCGATCCAGCCGGCGCTCTGGCTGCTGATCTACGGCGAGGTGTTCACGCGCGTCCGCGCGATCCCGACGCCCAAGGGCGTGTCGTACCTCGCCTACCTCGCCCCCGGCATCCTGGCGCAGTCCGCGCTGTTCATCGCGATCTTCTATGGCATCCAGATCATCTGGGAGCGCGACGCGGGCGTGCTGACCAAGCTGATGGTGACGCCGACCCCGAGGTCGGCGCTGATCAGCGGGAAGGCGTTCGCGGCCGGCGTGCGGTCGCTGATCCAGGGCGTGGTCGTCGTGGTCATCGCCGCGATCCTCGGCGTGTCGTTCACCGTGAACCCGCTCAAGCTGATCGGCGCCGCCATCATCGTGGTGCTCGGCTCGGCGTTCTTCTCGTGCCTGTCGATGTCGATCGCCGGCGTCGCGCTCGCCCGGGACCGGCTGATGGGCATCGGGCAGGCGATCACGATGCCGCTGTTCTTCAGCTCAAGCGCGCTGTACCCGACGCGGGTGATGCCCGGCTGGCTACAGGTCATCAGCAAGGTGAACCCCCTCACCTACGAGGTGGAAGCGCTCCGCGGCCTGCTCATCGGCGTCCCCACCACCTTGTGGCTCGACACCGTGGTCCTGGTGGCCGCCACGGTCGCCAGCATCGCCTGCGCCTCCCTGCTCCTCCCCCGCCTGGCCAACCGGTAACCGGCGCCCGAGGGCCGGCCGCGGCAACCAAAACCTTTCATAGAGAAGAGAAAATCCCGGATAAGCGAAAAACCTTTCCGGATCATGGACGATCACGGACGAGAGCGCCAGACCTTCAAGTCAAAGTTCCGGCAATCCGGACGAAACGGGCGGCGGCCGATGCTCGCCGCGGGGCCGGCCAGCGCTCACCGCGGCGGCCGGCGCTCACCGCGGGGGCCGGCGCTCACCGCGGGGGCCGGCGCTCACCGCAGGGGGATGTCGTGGCCGGCTCCGCGCTCGTGCTCCGGCCTGGGGCCGAAGTACCGCCGCTCGGCTTCGGTGATGGGCACGTCGTTGATGCTGGCCTCACGGCGGCGCATCAGCCCGTTGTCGTCGAACTCCCACAGCTCGTTGCCGTAGCTGCGGAACCACTGGCCGTCGCGGTCATGGCACTCGTACTGGAAGCGGACGGCGATCCTGTTCTCCCAGAAGCCCCACAGGCTCTTGCGCAGCACGTAATCGAGCTCGCGCTCCCATTTGGCGGTGAGGAACTTGATTATCTCCGCACGGCCGGTGATGAACTGGTCGCGGTTGCGCCAGACCGAGTCCTCGGTATAGGCGAGGCTGACCCGGTAGGGATCGCGGGTGTTCCAGGCGTCCTCGGCCGCCTGGACCTTGGCGATGGCGCTGTCGAGGTCGAACGGGGGGAACGGCGGGCGGGACTCGGCCATGGTCATGTCCTTTCGGATCTCCGTCGGCTGCACCGGCAAGGTCGCACCTTCGCAATCTAACGGAAGATGAGAATGCCATCCGTTAGCAACGGTCCCATGGCGGGCGACGGAGCACAACCGGCGGGCCGCCAACCACCGCGCGGGCATGCCGGGGCGGGTGGGCGCGGACCGATCCGGGCCGTTACTCCACGGACTGCGACGCCAACTGGGCGCAGGCGTGGCTGTCAGCATCTGCCTATGCCGCCGCCGACAAGGCCCAAGCCTGGGTAAGCGCCGTAGCAGCCCCGCAACCGGGTGAACGTGCTACCCGGTCCCGGGCGATACCGGCAACGCCGCCGAACCGCGCGCCGGCTACTACCTCGGAAGCGGACAGCACCTGGAGGGCACGCGTCAAGCTGGCCGACCGCCAGCGGGCGAGGAAGGTCCGGTGCGACGGCGCCGCAGCTCAGCCTCCGCAGACGGGGGCACTGCGTGGCGAGCGATCCACTCGCGGACGGGGGCACCGCGTGGCGCAGCGCCGCCGCACAGCGTCACAATACAAGCTCGCGGAAACCCAAACAAGTCATGACGATCAGGACACGTCCTATGTCACAGGCTGACGGCGGATCAGCGGCCAAAGTCACAGCGGCCCGCCGGCCGCGCGGCCCTAAGCTTGGACCGTCGGGGACAGGCGACACGACTTGAGGTCGAGGGTGACTGAGGATGGCTGAGTTTTCCTATACCGAACTGCTTCCGCTCGGGCACGACGACACCGTGTACCGCAAGATCGCTGACGGCGGTGTGAGCAGCCGCCGTGCGTTCGGGAGGAAATTCCTCGACGTCGATCCCCAGGCGCTCACCTCGCTGACCAGGACGGCCATGCGGGACATCGCCCACCTGCTGCGGCCCGCCCACCTGCGCCAGCTGCGGTCCATCCTGGACGACCCGCAGGCGAGCCCGAACGACCGGTACGTGGCCCGCGACCTGCTTCAGAACGCGTGCATCGCGGCGGGCGGCGTGCTGCCGATGTGCCAGGACACCGGCACCGCGATCGTCATGGGCAAGCGCGGCCAGCACGTGCTCACCGACGGGCGCGACGAAGAGCACATCGCCCGCGGTGTCTACGACGCGTACACGACGCTGAACCTGCGCTACTCGCAGATGGCGCCGCTGACCATGTGGGAGGAGAAGAACACCGGGTCCAACCTGCCGGCGCAGATCGAGCTGTACGCCGCCGACGGCGAGGAGTACAAGTTCCTGTTCATGGCCAAGGGCGGCGGCTCGGCGAACAAGTCGTACCTGTTCCAGGAGACCAAGGCGGTGCTGAACCCCGCCCGCATGACGTCGTTCCTCGAGGAGAAGATCCGCGCCATCGGGACCTCGGCGTGCCCGCCCTACCACCTCGCCATCGTCGTCGGCGGCACCAGCGCCGAGTACGCGCTGAAGACCGCCAAGTACGCGTCCGCCCGGTACCTCGACACGCTGCCGACCTCCGGCTCGCCCGGCGGGCACGGGTTCCGCGACCTCGAACTCGAGGCCGCGGTGCTGGACATCACCCGGAAGATCGGGATCGGCGCGCAGTTCGGCGGCAAGTACTTCTGCCACGACGTCCGGGTGGTACGGCTGCCCCGGCACGGGGCGTCGTGCCCGGTGGCGATAGCCGTGTCGTGTTCGGCGGACCGGCAGGCGCTCGGCAAGATCACCGAAGAAGGGGTGTTCCTCGAGGAGCTGGAAACCGACCCGGCGCAGTACCTGCCCGACCCCGCCTCGGTCACGGAGGACCAGGATGAGGTCGTCGCGATCGACCTGAGCAGGCCCATGCAGGAAATACGGGCCGAGCTGAGCAAGTACCCGGTGAAGACACGGCTCTCACTGACCGGGCCGATGGTCGTCGCCCGGGACATCGCGCACGCGAAGATCGCAGAGCGGCTGGACGCAGGCGAGCCGATGCCCTCCTACCTGCGGGATCACCCGGTCTATTACGCCGGGCCCGCCAAGACGCCCGAAGGGTACGCGTCCGGTTCGTTCGGGCCGACGACGGCGGGCCGGATGGATTCTTACGTGGAACGGTTCCAGGCGGCAGGCGGCTCACTCGTCATGCTGGCGAAGGGGAACAGGTCCGCGGGGGTAACCGAGGCGTGTAAACGGCACGGCGGGTTCTACCTCGGCTCGATCGGCGGGGCGGCCGCGCGGCTGGCGCAAGACTGCATCACAAAGGTCGAGGTGCTCGAATACCCGGAACTCGGCATGGAGGCGGTGTGGAAGATAGAGGTCCGCGACTTCCCCGCGTTCATCATCGTGGACGACAAGGGGAACGACTTCTACGCCGACGCTTCCGGGCCCTTGCTGTCCATCGGCGCCCCCTCTTCCCCGTTGGCATAGACCAGCCGGCCCTAAACGCTGGTATGGTCCGGCTATGCCCCCAATGACTGGGCGGGTCATCGCCGGGCGGTACATCCTGGAGCAGCCCATCGGCCGCGGCGCCATGGGCATGGTATGGCGTGCCCATGACCAGCTGCTGGACCGCGAGGTCGCGGTCAAAGAAGTCGTGCTTTCCGCCGCGATCGGCGAAGACGAGCGCAAGAACGCCTATCAGCGGACGCTGCGCGAGGCGCGGACCGCGGCACGGCTCAGCCACCGTGGCGTGGTCACCGTCTTCGACGTGGCCGAGGAAGACGGCCGCCCCTGGATCGTGATGGAGCTGGTGCCGTCACGGTCGCTGGACCAGGTGCTGGCGTCGGAAGGCCCCATGACACCGCTGCGCGCGGGGCGGATCGGCCAGCAGCTCCTGGCCGCGCTCGCCGCCGCGCACGCCGCCGGGGTGCTGCACCGGGACGTGAAGCCGAGCAATGTCCTGATCGCTACGGACAGGTCCGGTGGCGGGTGGGACGAGCGGGCGGTGCTGACCGACTTCGGGATCGCGCAGTTCGAGGGCGACCCGCGGCTGACCCAGACCGGGATGGTGATGGGCTCGCCGGGGTTCACCGCGCCCGAGCGGATCCGCGGCTGCGACGCGACGCCCGCCTCCGACCTGTGGTCGCTCGGGGCGACCATCTATGCCGCGGTCGAGGGGCACGGGCCGTACGAGAAGCGCGGCGGCGCCATCACCACGATGACCGCGATCATCAACGAGGACGCGCCGATCGCTTCGTCCGCCGGGCAGCTCGCCCCGCTCATCGGGGCGCTGCTGCGACGCGAGCCGTCCGAGCGGCCGTCAGCGTCTGCCGCCGCGCGGATGTTCAGCGAGGTGCTGCCGCTGCTTCCGGGCGAGGCCGCGCATCCGGCGACGATGCGGTCCGCCTACGTGCCGGCCCCCGCCGGGCCCGTCGTTTCCATCGCCGAAGCCCCGCAGGACGCCGGCGCTCCCGCTGTCGCCCCCACCGCCGTCGGGGCCGCGGAAGCCGCGGCCGACTCCGCGCAGGTGTCCGCGGCGGCGGCCGAAGACGTCGCCGCGTCCGCCGGCCAGGGCGCGGTCGCCCTGGCCGACGCGGGCGCGGCCGGGGCGGGAGACGCCGGGGCCGCCGGCGAGGCGGTGCCCGCCACCCCGGACGACCGGCCAGGCCAGGCGGAAGGGGCGGCCCACGCGGAACAGACGGGCCGGGCGGAACAGACGGGCCAGGCGGAAGGGGCGGGCGGACGCCCTGCGGAGCCGGACGCGGACCCAGGGGCGCACCCGGGCGCGGCGGCCGCTGACGCCCCCGAGCCGACGGAGCTGTCCATCCCCGCGGTGCCTCCAGCCCCGCCGCAGCCGAAGCCGACCTTCACCGCCGCCAAGCACGCCGAGCGGGCCGGCCCGTCGTTCTCCCCGTCCCAGGCCGCGCTGCCGGTGCCGCCGCAGCCGGCGCCCCCGTTCTCCGCATCGCGGCAGGCGTGGCGCGCCGACCCGCCGACCACGCCCGCGCCGGCCTACGAGCCTGCAGGGCGCGGCGGGCCGGATGCGTACTACGGCGCCCCGGGCGCGCAGTACACGCCGCGTTCGGGCGCGGACGCGCAGTACGCGGGGCCATCGCAGCCCTACCCCGACCTCGCACGGCAGTACGCTCCCGGCACCGGGGGACGCGCGCGGCGCCGCTACCCGCGGGGCCGCATGATCGCGCTGATCGCCGCCGCCCTCGTGGCGGCCGCGGCCATCGGCGGCGGTGCCGCGTACGCGCTGCGCGGCCACCCCACCTCCGGCGCCAGGGCGCACACGACGGGCAACGCGAACCTGCCGAAGACGGTGCAGGCACTCGACAGCCCGTCCAGTGCCGTCCCGGCGGGCTGGATCCCCGTGCGGGTCCCGCCGTCCGACACCGCGACGACCGCGGGTTTCACGATCGACATGCCGCCTGGCTGGAGCGAGAAACGCGCGGGCCTGCGCACGTTCCTGTACGCCCCGGACGGCGTGCGGTACATGGACATCGACCTGACGCGGCACACGTACGCCAACATGGTCACCGAGGCCACGTACATCGAGCGGCAGTCGGTGGCCCAGGGCAGGTTCCCCGATTACCGGCGGGCCGTCATCAAGGCGGTGCCGATCCGGGGCACCACGGGCGCGTTCTGGCAGTTCACCTGGCTCATGCCGGGGGACGTGAAGATGCGGTCGGACGACATCTTGTTCATCGCGCCGACACAAGCCGGGCCGCAGTCCTATGCCATCTACTTCCGGTCGCCCGACTCTATCTGGAACAGCCAGAGCATCCCGCTCTTCCAGAAGATGCTGCGCACCTTCCAGACGGTCCCCGGATAGCGGTGCCGTGGAAGAGGCCCGGTCCGCGAGGGGGCATCGCGGACCGGGCCGTATTCGGCTGATGCTGTCCGCGGATCAGCACCAGTGCTGTCCGCGGATCAGTACCAGCCGTCCGCCTCCTCGTGCGCCCAGGCGCCACACGGCGAACCGTACCTGCTCTGGATGTAGGACAGGCCCCAGTGGATCTGGGTCGCCGCGTCGGTCTGCCAGTCCGCCCCGGCGCT
Source organism: Trebonia sp. (assembly GCA_035294225.1). Taxonomy (GTDB): domain Bacteria; phylum Actinomycetota; class Actinomycetes; order Streptosporangiales; family Streptosporangiaceae; genus Trebonia. The sequence continues at coordinate 48 of DATGLH010000068.1, read as the reverse complement.
CGCCATCTGCGAACCGGGCAGCGCCTGCGGGATGCCGTACGCGCCAGA
>DATGLH010000067.1:0-43617 GCA_035294225.1 Trebonia sp. | reverse complement strand
GGGCGGGGTCGCGGAGCTGCACGTATGGCCGGGCGGCTTCCACGGCTTCGGGATGATGGTGCCGCAGGCCGCGATATCGCGGGAGTCGGCGGCGGCGCAGCGCAACTGGCTGCGCCGTGTCCTCGCCGCGTGAGCGCCGCGTTTTAGCCCCCCCGGGGCCGCGGCTGGGCGCATGCGGCTCCGGGGTGGCCAGCGTGCTCCCGGAGGGAGACGATGGCCTGATGCCTGATGAAGGATCTCAAGGTGCGGCTGGACGCGCCCGGTCCCGACGCGGGCGCCGCCATCCGGGTGATCGGATACTTCGGCCGGCTGACCGAAGCGGGCGCGGGCCCGGAGGCGATCGTGCGCGGCGCCGCCGGCTCTACCCGGCCCTCATGCCGTGCCGTCTCCGCCGCCACCTCCCGGGTCCTTAAGATCAGGCCGCGTCCGGCGCGGCCAGGCGGAGTGCCGGTCAGCTTACGTGGATCATGGCCCCCCGATCGCGGGAGCCGTAGGCATGGTGCCCGTTTTGCGTTGATTGCCGGAACCTTGGCATGAAAGTTTGGGCGATCGTCCATGATCGCGAAGACTTTTGATGCCTATACGATTATTTCTCTTCATGATGAAGGTTTTTTCCATTTACGAGGCTGGAATTTTCTGTCGTCGGCCCTGGGTTGAGTGCGGACGTGACGCGCGCGAGCTGACTGGGCGTCGTATATGTCCTCTGCGTTACAGAAGAATTACTAGCTCGTATTTTCCTGGTGTGGTAGTACTAAGGCGGCTACGCACCGGAGGACGCCCATGGCAGCGGAGAGCACCGCCATCGACGTTCCGGTCGTCCGCCTTGCCTCTGCCGGTCCCGTGGACCCCGCGGCGGCGATGCTTTTGCCCCTCCCGCGTGCTGCTTTCCGCCTGGTCCATTCCCGCCAGGGAAATCGGCAAGAGAGGAAGTCGCCATGTTCGCAGGCAACTGGGTCCGCCGCCGGAAAATCCTTACCTGCCTCGGGCTGCTCACCGCCGTCTCGCTGGTCATGGCGGCCGGTACTGCCGCGACGGCCAGCCCGCCCCCGGCCGCCTCGCCTTCGCCCGTGTTCGGCGGATCCCGCTGGGTGACTAGCTGGAGCGCGAGCCCGCAGATCGCGACGCCGGGAACCCTCGCCGCCGCCGGCTTCGACAATCAGACCGTCCGCAACGTCGTCTTCGCCAGCGCGGGCGGCGACTCGGTCCGGCTGGTGCTGACGAACGCCTTCGGCGCCACTCCGCTGCGGATCGGCCACGTGACCGTGGCTGTCGCCGGCACCGGCGCGGCGGTAGTGCCAGGCACGATCCGGCGGGTGACGTTCGGCGGCAGCGCCTCGCTCCAGATCCCGCCGGGCGCTCAGGCACTGAGCGATCCGGTATCCATGAGGGTCCGGCCGCTGCAAGACCTGTCGGTGAGCGTGTACCTGCCGGGCAAGACGGGGGCGGCTACCTTCCACTCGGACGCGCAGCAGGTCAATTGGATATCGAGAACCGGTGACCACGCGGGGGATCAGGGAGCGGGAGCGTTCATCACCCAGAGCCAGTCCTGGTATTACGTCAGCGACGTGATCGTCCGGTCGTCCCGCGCGTCCGGCACCGTGGTGGCGTTCGGCGACTCGATCACCGACGGGTTCCGGTCCACGGTCGGCGCCAACGCCCGCTGGCCCAACGACCTGGCCCGGCGGCTGGACGCGCTGCACGGCCGCACGCTGTCAGTCGCCGATGCGGGTATCAGCGGCAACAGGGTGCTGAACGATTCGCTGTGCTGCGGCGTCAACGCCGTGGCCCGGTTCGAGCGCGACGCCCTGGACCAGCCGGGAGTCCGGGACATCATCGTGCTGGAAGGGATCAACGACTTCGGGTTCAGCGCGGTGCCGCCGAACCCGCTCATCGATCCGGTCACCGATGTGAGCGCGGCGCAGGTCATCGCCGGGTACGAGCAGTTGATCGCGCAGGCGCACGCCCGCGGCCTGAAGATCTTCGGCGCGACCCTGCTGCCGTTCAAGGGCGCCAGCTACTACACCGCCAAGGGAGAAGCCAAGCGCGAGGCGGTGAACGCATGGATCCGCACCAGCGGAGCCTTCGATGGCGTCATCGACTTCGACAAGCTGATGCGCGACCCCCACGACCCGCTGCTGCTGAACCCGGCGTATGACTCTGGCGATCACCTGCATCCCAATGACGCGGGGTATCAGGTGATGGCCAACGCCGTCAGCCTGTCCATGCTGCTAAGCGGCTGATCCCACCCCCGGGGCGCGCCGGGCGTCACGCTCCGCCGTGGTCGCGCAGCCAGCGGCGGATGTTGTCCAGGGTGATGTCGGAGATGCGGCGGATCGCCTCGCGGGTGTTGTAGGCGACATGCGGGGTCACAATGGTGTTGGGCAGCGCGGTGCCGCCTTCGGCGTCGCTGGCGGGCTCGATCACGTCTAGGCCGGCCGCGGCGACCTGCCCGGAATGCAGGCCCCGGGACAGGGCCGCGGTGTCGACGAGGGAGCCGCGGGCGGTGTTGAGCAGGATCGCGCCGGGTTTCATCGCGGCGATCCGCTCGTCGTTGATGAAGTGGCGGGTGGCGGGCGTGGCCGGGATGTGCAGGGTGACGACGTCGGACTGGCCCAGCACCTCTTCGAGGGAACCGTAGCGGATGCCGGGCCGGTGTTCGATGTCGTAGGCGAGGACGTTCATCCCGAAACCGTGCGCGATCTGCATGACGTGCCGGCCGATCGCCCCGGTGCCGATCACCCCCATGGTCTTGCCGGACAGGTCGGTGCCCGGCTCCAGATGCGGCCGGATGCGGGTGAGCGTGAGCAGCAGTGCGAAGGTGTGTTCGGCGACCGCGACGCTGCCGTAATCGGGGACGTTCGCCACGGCGATCCCGCGCCGCGCCGCCGCCGCGACATCGATGTGGTCGGTGCCGGTTGACCTGGTGGCGATCAGGGCGAGATGGGGCAGCCGGCCCATCACGGCATCGGTGACCCGCGTGGTGACGAACGGCACCAGGACCCGTACCCGGTCGTCGTCGGCTATGTCCGGACCGGGGGCGCGCAGCACCGTGATCCCGTCGGAAGACAGCTGGGCGGCCAGGTACTCGGTCTCGCCGGGGTTCGCATCCGGGTCGGCGATCAGCACGACGGTCACGGTGGCTCCTTCGCTGAGCTGATGTGATGCCGGCGGCATCACAGCCGCGATTGTTCCCGCCGATTCCCTTGCCGACCCAGCGGGACCCGGGTGCCGCGCTGCCCGCCCCGGCGTTTGAACGCGGTCGCGTGGGTATCGCAGCTCGCATGAACTGGACCTGGAACGCGCGCGGCGTGGCGGCCCGCGCCGGCCTGGACCGCACGCCGGATGACACCCCGGTGACGCGGATCGAACCCGGCGGGTCCGCGCTCTGGGCCAGGCCAGGTCAGCCCAGGACGAACGGGTCGCGCGTGCCCCCGCTGAGCTCCACCCAGACCGACTTGTTCTCGGTGTACTCGTCCACCGCGGCGGCGCCGTTCTCCCGGCCGAGCCCGGACAGCCCGTAGCCGCCGAACGGCACGCTCGGCGCGATCACCCGGTAGGCGTTGACCCACACGGTGCCGGCCCGGATCCTGGCGGCGATCCGGTGGGCGCGGTGCACGTCCCTGGTCCACACCGCCCCCGCCAGCCCGTAGGGCGTGTCGTTGGCGAGCTTCACCGCCTCGTCTTCAGAGGTGAACTCCTGCACCGACAGCACCGGCCCGAAGATCTCCTCGCGCACCACGGTGGAAGCGGGCGTAACCCCGGTCAGCACGGTCGGCTGGATGAAGTAACCGCCAAGGTCGGCAGCCGGGCCGCCGCCACAGGCCACCGACGCGCCCTCGGAAGCGGCGGTCCGCAGGTAGTGCAGCACCTTCTGGTACTGCGGCTCGTTGGCCACAGGGCCCATCTCGGTGGCCGGGTCGTTCGGGTCGCCGAGCCGGATGGCGGCGGCCCGCTCCGCCACCAGCGACACCAGCTCGTCGTGGACGTCGGAATGCACGATCAGCCGCGAGCCGGCCATGCAGGTCTGCCCGGTGGCCGCGAACACCCCGGCGACAAGGCCGTTGGCCGCGGCCCGCAGGTCGGCGTCGGGGAACACCACCTGCGGGGACTTGCCGCCGAGCTCTAGGGTCACCCGGACCAGGTTGTCCGCGGCGGCGTGCGCGACGGCGCGGCCGGTCGCGGTGGAGCCGGTGAACGCCACCTTGTCCACGCCCGGATGCCCGGCCAGCGCCGCGCCGACCGAACCCGACGACGCGGAGACCACGTTGAACACGCCCGGCGGGAAACCCGCCTCCGCGAACAGTTCGCCGAACGCCAGGGTGGACACCGGCGAGTGCTCCGACGGCTTCACCACCATGGTGCAGCCCGCCGCCAGCGCGGGCGCCAGCTTCCAGGTGAGCAGCATCAGCGGCGAGTTCCACGGGGTAATCGCCGCCACCACGCCCACCGGCTCCCGCCGGGTGTAGACGAGGTAGTCCGGGCTCGGGGCCGGGATCTGGCGCCCCTCCAGCTTGTCGGCCAGCCCGGCGTAGTACTCATACCAGGCGCCGAGCCCGGTGAGCTGGCCGATCATCTCGCGGTACAGCTTGCCGGAGTCGTTGACCTCCAGCCGTGCCAGCCGCTCCGCGTTAGCAGAGATCAGCTCCGCGAGGCGGCGCATCAGCCGGGCCCGGGCGAACCCGGTGAGCTGCCCCCACGCGCCGTCGAGCGCGGCGCGCGCGGCGGCCACCGCCGCGTCGACGTCCTCCGGCCCGCCGTCCGGCACCACCGCCCACGGCCGCCCGGTGTAGGGGTTCTGCGACTCGAACGTCCGGCCGGAGATCGCGGCCGCCGGCTTGCCGCCGATCAGCATCAGCGGCCGCATCAGTTCTGTCATGGGGCATTCTCCTCCTGCCGGCGCGGCCCGGCCGGCCCGTCCGGCGACGCTTCCCCGGCGAGCTCGGCGAGCTCGGCGAGGATCGGCGCCGCCGAGGTGACCGCGTGCATGCCGAGCACGCTGGCGATCTCCATCACCTCGAGTATCTCCTGCGCTGTCGCGCCGTACCCGACCGCGTTCTCGATGTGCAGCTTGAGTCCCTTGACGTACAGGTGCGTCGCCGCGGTGTCGAAGGCGATGTAGATGAACTCCTTGACCTTGGGCTCGAGCGTTCCGTGGTGCCAGGGATGGGAGGAGAACTCGGTGTACGCGGCGAACAGCTCGGGATCCAGTTCCAGCATCTCGTCCCAGAACGAGTGCCAGTAGCCGCGCGTGGCGGTGAACTCCGCCTTGATCTTCTCCTGGTATTCGGTGAGCGGCGCGGGCCCGGTCCGCAGGCCCTTCTCCTGGAGCACCTCCACGAGGATGGGCACCCCGATGTTCATGGCGTGGATGCCGAGCGTGGCGCTGAGCTCGAGCACCTCCATGATCTCCTGGGGCGTGGCGCCGAGCCGCAGCGCGGCCTGGATGTGCTGCCGGACGCCGGGCAGGTACATGTGCGTGGCGTTGGCGTCGACCGCGATGTAGATGAACTCCTTGACCTTGTCGTCGAGGTGGTTCTTCCGCCACGGGACGGCGGAGAACCTCAGGTAGCTGGCGAGGAACTCCGGGTCGAGCCGGAGGATGTCCTCCCAGGTGTCTCCCCAGGTCCCGCGGACCCTGATGAACTCGTCCTTGATCTGCTGCTGGCGCTGCGTCAGTGACATCCGGTGCCCTCCTGGATCAGCCGAGGACGGTGGCGATGCGGCTGGCGGGCCCGTCGAGGGCGGGGTGCTTATCACGCACCCGGCCATCGTGGCCGGGGATGACCTCGGCCCCGGTGTCCGCCGCCAGCTTGTTGATGAAGCTCAGCGCCGCCCTCATCTCGGACAGCGAGGTGAACGCGAAGAACGGCCACTCGTTCTCGATCTGCTCATAGAAATGCGCGGCGTCCGCCGCCAGGATCTTCGGGCCGCTCGCGCTGCGCACCATCGTGAGCAGCTCCCCCGGGCAGTGGCCGCCGACCGGGTAGACGGTGATCCCCGGGTAGACCTCGGTTTCCGCGCTGATCAGCCGGAGGCGGCCCTCGTCTTCCGCGCGGCGCACCGCCTCCAGGTGCTCGGGGATGGTGAACTCGCCCTCAAGGTCGCCCGCCCGCCACTTGCCGAACCAGTAGTCGTACTCCGCCTGCCCGGAGATCACCTGCGCGTTCGTGAACAGCCCCAGGTACCCGATGTGGTCGTAGTGGAAGTGAGAGGTGATGACCGCCTCGACGGCGGCCGGGTCGATGCCGAGCAGCTTCAGGCCCTCCGGCGTGGGAACCACGCTGATCTCGCCCAGCCAGTCCCGTGCCGAGATGTCGTAGCCGGTGTCCAGCAGGATGGTCCGGTCTCCGGACCGGATGACCCAGAAGTTGTAGTCCATCTGCAGGTCACCGTCCGGCTGCCCGTACCGCTGGTAGTCGTGCAGCACCGCGCTCTTGCGGGTGACCCGCTCCCCGTACTGCACCTGGATGACGCTCAGCCCTGAAGCAGGCACGACAGCTCCCTCGTTATCGAGATCTCCCGGTTGGTGGTCCGACTATATGACTGTCTGACAATCAACGGCAAGAGCGGGGCCGCGGGCCGTGCGCTGTAAGACCGGCCAGATACCGAACGTACGGGTGAATCTCAGGCTGGGACCGGCGGCTCTTCCCGGGCGAGTTCCGCCATGCCGGTGCGCCCGGCGTTGCGGACGTGCTCGGCGCACAGCCGGGCCGCCTCGTCGGCGTCCCGCGCGCCGATCGCGCCGACCAGCGCCGTGAGCTCGGCGAGCATCTCGGCCGGGCGGCCGGCGGCGGTGAGCGACGTCGCGCGCAGCAGCGAGACCCGCGCTTGCAGCGAGGACAGCAGCGTGGAGAGCACGCTGCTGTCGGCGCCGTCGAGCAGCACGTCGTAGAACCGGTCCTTGGCGGCGAGCAGCTCGCCTACCGGCCGCCCGGCGTCGATCGCCTCGCGCAGCGGGGGCAGGGTGCCCGCCAGCCGCCGGATGTGCTCTTCGTCGGTCCGCTCGACGAATCGGCGGACGATGAGCGACTCGATGGCCGCCCGCGCCTCGTAGATGTCGGCGGCCTCCTTCATCGAGATCGAGGCCACCACGGCGCCGCGCTGCGGGATGACGGTCACCAGCCCCTCGGCCTCGAGTTCCCGCAGTGACTCGCGGACCGTCGCCCGGGAGACCTGGAGCATGTCGGTGAGCTCGCGCTCCACCAGGCGCTGGCCCGGGCGCAGCTCGCGCTCCACGATCGCCTGCCGCAGCACGCTCGACACCTGGTCGCGGAGCGGAGCGGCGACCCGGCTCATCCGTGCGGCCGTCCAGCTAGCCCCCGGGGCCTCACGGATTTTGTCGGTCATGCCTGTCGTCCCGTCGCCTTTCTGCCGCTAGGGCCGCCGAATCCCACGATCAGGGTACGGGTTAAGGCCGGCCAGTCAAGACGGGTTCGCCGTGCCGCGCGGCGGCCGGCCGGCCCGGGTGGCCGGGCGGCCCTGGTGGCCCGGACGGCCGGGCCGGCCCTGGTGGCCCTGGTGGCCCGGGCGGAAATCTCCGCGGCGCGTCCCCCTTGACGCGCCGGAAGCGGACGGGTAAAAGTTATCACATTGTCAGTCGGTCCGATTGTCAGACAAAATGACTGAGGAGCAGCTCCTGATGACACGGCAGCACAGTCCCGTCGGCATGGTGGGGGTCGGCAACATGGGCGGCCGGATGACCCGCCGCATGACCGAGGCCGGATACGACGTCCGCGCCGTGGATGCCGATCCCGCCCGGATACCCGCCAGCGGCGCGAAGCCCGCGGCGAGCCTGGCCGACCTCGCGGCTGCCTGCGACGTGATCATGCTGTCGCTGCCGGACAGCCCGGTGATCGAGTCGGTGATCCGCGGGCCGGGCGGCCTGCTCGGGCACGCCCGGGAGGGGCAGATCATCGTGGACCTCAGCACGGCGAACCCGGCGTCCACCCGCGCGCTGCACGACGAGCTGGCGGCCAGGGGCGTGCGGTTCCTGGACGCCGGGATCTCCGGCGGCGCCGCGGCCGCGGAGGCGGGCACGCTGACGCTGATGGTGGGCGGAGACGCGGCGGCGCTTGAGGCGGTCCGCCCGCTGCTCGGCACGTTCAGCGCCCATGTGCACCACATGGGCGGCAGCGGGGCCGGGCACGTCACCAAGGTGCTGAACAACTTCCTGAACGGGGTGACGCTGGCCGCGACCGCCGAGGTCATGGTGGCCGGGAAGAAAGCCGGGCTGGACCTCGCGCAGCTGCTGGAGGTGATCAACTCCTCCAGCGGCGTCAGCTTCGCCTCGCTGAACCGGTTCCCGCACATCATCAAGGGCGACTACCTCGAGGGCGGGCTGACCGGGAGGCTGATGGCCAAGGACGTCCGGCTCTACCTGTCGCTCGCCGAAGACCTCGGCGTACCGACACTGGTGGGCCCCGGGACGCTGACCGCGTTCCAGGTGTCCAACGCGCTCGGCTACGGCGACGTGATCAGCAACCGGGTGGTCGACGCCTACGGCGACCTGGCCGGCGGCGTCCGCGTCGCGGACACCGCCGCGAAGGAGAGGGGCTGACCGGCATGCACGTCGCTCACGCACGCACCGACGGCAAGCCGTCCGAGCAGCGGACCGCCACCTTCACCGGCACGGTGCACCTGGACCCGGTGCTGGACGCGGGGCAGGTGCTGGTCAACACGGTCATCTTCACCCCGGGCGCCCGCACCTACTGGCACAGCCATCCGGGCGGCCAGCTGCTGATCGTCACGGCGGGGCGGGGCATCGTCGCCAGCCGCTCCGGCGAGGTGCACATCGTCGGCAACGGCGACGTCATCTGGACGGAGCCGGGAGAGGAGCACTGGCACGGCGCCTGCGCCGACACCCTGATGACGCACCTGGCGGTCTCGCACGGCACCACCCAATGGGGCGCCGAGGTCGCCGACGCGGATTACTCGGCGGCGACCGGGCAATGACGGCCTCATCCCCGCACACGCCGCCCCCGGCACCGCACACGCCGCCCCCGGCACCGGGCGATCGGGGGCGGTGGCCCACTGCCCCACTCTTTCTGGGTCTGTGGCCCACCGCCCCAGAAAGGGCCGGGCGCACCTGGCCGCATCGCGGCGCGCCAGCACCGGGAAACACAACGGACTGCGCGCCAGCACGGGAAACACAACGAACTAGCTGATGCGTCCGCACGGACGCAGAGCCTTCGCGATTACCGACCGCGCCACCCCCAACGGGCGCTTTGAACATTCGAGTACCGCGCGGCTGCCAGAGGCTGCCGTGCCTCGGGAGGACTTGCCATGCCTGAAAACGCCATGCCTGGAAACAGGACCGCACGAAGAAGAGCCATCCTGCCCGTAGCGGCGGCCGTCGCCGCGCTGACGCTCGCCGCCTGCTCGTCCGGCGCGTCCGGCGGATCCGGCGCGTCCGGCGGATCGGGTGGCGGCAGCCCGATCCTCATCGGCGAGGTGGCCGGCACCACCGGCGCTTACGGGACCACCGGCCAGGCCATGGTCAACGGCGCCAAGATGGCGGTGGCGTATCTCAACGCCCACGGCGGCATCATGGGCCGCAAGGTCCAGTTGCAGTACTACAACGACAGCGCCTCGGCCACCCTCGCCGCCCAGGAGTTCGACCGGCTGGTCAGCGCCGGCGCGGTAGCGATCACCGGCTCCGGTGACACCGGGCCGGCCATCGCCGCCGAGGCCGACCGCCGCCAGGTACCCGCCATCGGCGTGGTGGACGACGGGGGCCTGACCGTCTACCCGAACGGCCCGGACAGCGCCCCGCTGCCCTGGGTGTTCGACCTCGGCCTCAACACGTTCGCCTGGGGCGCCAAGATCGCCTCCTACGCGCTCGCGCACTGTAACGGCCTCGCGGTACTGCACGATCCGACCACCTACGGCGAGGGCGGCGAGCAGGCCATCAAGAGCGCGTACGCCGCGGCGGGCAAGAAGCTGGCTTTCGACGACGCGATCACCGAGAACTGGTCGAGCGGTGCTACCGTCGGGCTGACCAGCGAGATCAACCAGATCAAGGCGACCGGCGCGAAGTGCGTGGATGTCTGGCTGACCCCGCAGGATCAGGCGGCATTCGTCCAGGCCGCGCACAACCAGGGCGCGGACTTCACCATCTTCGGCAACGACGAGACGGACTCCGACGCCACCTACAGCGGGCTGGCGAAGAACCTGGCCAACGGCACCATCAGCGCCCTGCTGACCAGCGAGGTCGCCCCGGACGCCGCGTTGAAGGCCTTCCGGGCCCAGTACAAGGCCCAGTTCGGCACCCCGTCCACGCCGTTCGCCGAGGCGACCTACGACAGCATCATGATGCTCAGGCAGGCGATCGAGTCGGCCAAGTCGACCGATCCGAAAGCGGTGCAGAACGCCTTCAACCACATCTCCGGGTTCGCCGGCCTGACCGGCACGCTGGGCTTCACGCCGTCCAAGCACACCACGATCAACGCTGACCAGCTGACGCTCGTGAAATACGACGCCGCGACGCAGCAGTGGGTACCGGTGAGCTGATGCAGATCCTGCTCAGCGGGCTCGCCACCGGCGCCATCTACGGCCTCGTGGCCATGGGATTCGCCGTCGCCTTCTACGTGACCTCGGTGATCAACTTCGCGCAGGGGCAGCTGCTGATGGCGGCGATCATGGTGGCGGCGGCGGTCTCCCAGGCGGGCCTGCCCACCGGCCTCGGCATCGTGGCCGGGCTCGCGGCGGCGGCCGTGCTCGGCGGCCTGGTCTACCTGCTCGCCGTGCGGCCGGTGCTGTCCTTCAGCCGGTTCTCTTTCGCCTGGCTGGTCAGCACGCTCGGGGTCGCGACCATCCTGGAAGCGGGCGCGGCGCTGATCTGGGGGCCGACCTCGCGCGGCTTCCCGGTCATGCTCAACGACCAGCCGGTGCGCATCCTCGGCGCGGTGGTGAGCTGGCAGCAGATCCTTGCCATCATCGTCGGGGCCGCCGTGCTGGCCGCGTTCGAGCTGTACCGGCGGCGCACGCTGTTCGGGAAGCTCGGCATGGCGATCGCGGCCGACCCGGAGATGGCGTCGGCGATCGGGGCCAACACCCGCAACGTCGCGATCGCCGCGTTCGCGCTGGCGGGCCTGCTGGCCGGCATCGGCGGCATCCTGGTCGGGCCCATCACATACGCCAACCCGTATCTGGGCGAGACGTACGGGATCAACGGGTTCGTCGCGCTGATGATCGGCGGCGTCCAGCGCCCCGCCGGGGCGATGGCCGGCGGGCTGGTCCTCGGCGTGCTGAGCCAGCTGGCGAATACCGAGATCAACTCCCAGGCCTCGGACTGGTTCCCGTTCCTGATCGTGGTGGTCGTGCTGCTGGTCACCCCGACCGGGCTGCTGGACGCGGCGCGCTGGCTGCGCTGGCCGTCGCGCCGGGCCGCGGCCCCGTCGCCGGCGGCGAGGCCGTCATGACGGCGCTGGCCAGCCGGGTTCGCCGGGACCGCCGGGACCGGCTCGGCGGCCCGGCACGCGGCAGGCAGGCCGCCGCGGTCGTCATCGCCGTCTGCTACCTGCTGTTCACGCAGCTGATCGCGACGGGATCGCTGTACAGCCAGAGCCTGGTGCTCACCGCGGCCTGCTTCGCGATCCTGGCGATCAGCCTGGACATGGTCGCGGGCATGACCGGCCTGTACTCCCTCGGGCACGCCGGGCTGTTCGCCTGCGGCGCCTACGCGACCACGCTGCTGAACAGCCATCTGGGGCTCGGCGTCTTCACGGTGGCGCCGATCGCCGTGGCCGGGACCGGCCTGGTGGGCCTCGTGCTCGGGTCGCTGTCGCTGCGGGTGAGCGGGCTCTACTTCGCCATCACCACGTTCATCTTCACGCTCGTGGTCGGCGTGCTGGCCAGCGACCTGTCGATCACCGGCGGCTTGCAGGGCATCGAGGGACCGCTGTTCCCCGCCTTCCCGGCCGGGCTGTCGGGCCTCGGGTCCAGCGTGACCTGGTGCGTCATGCTGGCGCTGCTGGTGACCATTTTCCTGGCCGTCGCCATCCGAGGGTCCGCCCTGTACCCCGTGCTGCTGGCCATCAGGGACGCCGAGCCGTTCGCGGCGGCGGCGGGCGTCCGCACCGCGGCGGTGAAGATCGGCATGTTCGGGCTGTCCGCGGCGCTGGCCGGCCTGGCGGGCTGGTGCTTCTCCTTCCTCGGCATCGTCTCGCCCGGGCAGTTCAGCTGGAACGTGTCGGTCAACATCTTGGTGATGGTCATCCTCGGCGGCATCAACACCACCGTGGGACCGATCATCGGGGCGGCCTTCGTCAGCATGTTCCCGGCGTATGTGAACTTCAGCGCGCTGTGGCAGGAACTGCTCTTCGGAGCACTCTTCGTGCTGGTGATCGTCTTCTTCCCCGAGGGCCTGACCGGCCTGGTGGTGCGGCTGGCGCGCTGGCTGCGGCCGCGCCTGCGGCTTGCGGGGGCGACCACGGCCAGCGCGGTGCCGGCGGCGGCGCCGCCGGAAGCGGCGGCCGCGCCCGCGGCCGACGGCATCGCCCTCCGGGCGCCGGCCGGAGGGCGGAAGCAGCCGGCGGTCGAGTGCCACAACCTTACGTTCGGATATACGAGGGGAGCTGTGGCGGTCGACAACGTCAGTCTCGTCGTGCGCGGCGGCACCATCCACGGCCTCATCGGGCCGAACGGATCGGGCAAGTCCACCCTGGTCAGCCTGATAGCGGGCCAGCGGCAGCCGGCCGCCGGGTCGATCCGGATCAACGGGACCGACGCCACCTCGTCGGGCCCGTGGACCCGGCCGCGGCACGGTCTGGCACGCACCTTCCAGACCGCCGTGCTGGTCAAGGAGCTGACGGCCCGCGCCAACGTGGCCATCGGCCTGTACAGCCAGGTGCCGAGGATCGCGCTGCGCGCTCCGGTGTGGCCGCTGCTCCCCGCGGCACGCCGCCAGGGGCGCGACATGGCGGCTCGTGCCGGGAACGCGCTGGCACAGGTCGGCATGGGCTCGTGGGCGGGAACACGGGTGGCCGAGGTGCCGCACGGGGTGGAGCAGCTCACCCAGCTGGCGGCCGCGGCGGTCAGCGGGTCCGGCGTCCTGGTGCTGGACGAGCCGCTGGCGGGCCTGTCCCCGGGCGAGGTCGAGCACGTGGCCGGCATCCTGCGCGATTTCCGGGCCGCGGGCGGGACGGTCATCATCATCGAGCACCAGGTGCAGTTCGTCTTCGGGATCTGCGACGAGGTGACGGTGCTCAGCGCCGGGTCGGTGGTGGCGTCGGGGCCGGCCGCCGAGGTCCGGCAGGACGCCCGCGTACGAGAGGTGTATCTGGGGCAATGAAAACCCTGACGGTGTCCTCGCTGTCGGCGGGGTACGGCCGCTTCGACGTGGTACGCGATGTCAGCCTGGACATCGGGCAGGGCGAGGCCGTCGCCCTGCTCGGGCCGAACGGCGCGGGCAAGACCACCGTGGTCCGGTCGATCATGGGCATGGTCCGGCACCGCCGGGGGAGCGTCGTGGTCAACGGCACGGAGCTGATCGGGATGGCGACTCATCAGATCGCGCGCGGGCACGCGGCGCTGGTGCCCGAGGGGCGGCGGCTGTTCGGCAACCAGAGCGTCGAGGACAACCTCATCCTGGGCGCCCTGCACCTGCGCCGGGACAAGGCGAGGGTGGCGGCGCTCCTCGACTCCGTCTACGAGCTGTTCCCGGTGCTGCGCGCCTACCGCGCCAGGCCGTCGACCGCGCTCAGCGGCGGCGAGCAGCAGATGGTCGCGATCGGGCGGATGATGATGAGCGACCCGGACGTGATGCTGCTCGACGAGCCGTCGCTCGGGCTGGCGCCGCTGGTCATCGAGGCGATTGGAAAGGCGCTCCGGCAGCTGCGCGAGCAGGGGCGCTCGCTGCTGCTCGTGGAGCAGCGGGTCGACCTCGCGCTGTCGGTCTGCGACCGGCTCTACGTGATGTCCGGCGGGCGCCTGGTCAGGGAGAATCGCTGCCAGGACGTCGATCCCGAAGGCCGGGCCCTCATCGACGCGTACCTGGGGTGATGCGGTGAGCGAGGCATATGAGGTGCTGGCGGTCCGGTACGGAACACGGCAGGCCAGTGCCGCCGAGGTCTTCCTCGGCTTCGCGGCCTACGGCGAGCCGGACCGGCCGCTCGGGATGGACTACTTCTTCTGGGTGGTTCGCGGCCGCTCGCGTACCGTCGTCGTCGACACCGGCTTCTCCCCTCAGGGCGGCGCGGCCCGGGGGCGCACCACGCTGCATGACCTGCCCGCCGCGCTGCGCGCCGCCGGAGTGCGCCCGGAGGCGGTCGCGCAGGTCGTCGTCACGCACGCGCACTATGACCACATCGGCGGGCTCCCGGCCTTCGGCGCCGCGGAGGTGATCATGACCCGGACGGAGTATGAGTTCTGGACCGGGCCGATGGGCAGCCGGACGCTGTTCGCGCACGCGGCGGAGGCCGCCGAGATCAGCCACCTGCGCGCGCTGCGCGCCGCCGGGCGGCTGACCCTGACCGGCGGCTCGCATCAGGTCGCCCCGGGGATCGAGCTCATCCAGGTCGGCGGGCACACGCCAGGGCAGGCCATCGTCACGGTGGACACCGGCCCGGGGCGGGTGATCCTCGCCTCCGACGCCGTGCACTACTACGAGGAGCTGGAACGGGACCGGCCGTTCTCCACCGTGGCGAACCTCGCGGACATGTACGCCGCCTTCGATCAGATCCGGGAGATGGAACAGGACGCGGGTACCCGCGTCGTCGCCGGGCACGACCCCCGGGTTCGGGAACGGTTCCCCGCGCTCGGCGGCCGCCGCGACGTGACCCTGCTATCCGGACCGGTACAACCGCACAACGAAACGGAGAGTTCATGACCAGCCTGTATGACAGGGGCCTGGCAAAGCGGCGCCAAGTCCTCGGCGACGAGCACGTCGACCGCTCGATGGGCAACGTCAGCGAGTTCGCCAAGCCGGTACAGGACTTCGTGACCGAGTTCGTCTGGGGCGGCGTGTGGGGCCGCGACGGCCTGGACATGCGCACCCGGTCCCTGCTCAACCTGGTGATGCTGACCGCGCTGAACCGGATGCACGAGTTCGGCGTCCATGTGCGCGGGGCGGTGAACAACGGCTGCTCGCGCGATCAGATCCGCGAGGCGCTGCTGCAAACCGCGGCCTACTGCGGTGCTCCCGCCGCCCTCGAGTCGTTCCGCGTCGCCGAACGCGTGCTCGCGGAGATCGACGCCGGTGAGTGAGATGCCGGTCAACGAGATCAAGCCCGGCGCCGGGATAGGCTTCGTCGGACTCGGGAAGATGGGCTATCCGATGTCCCGGCGGCTGGCCGAGGCCGGCTACCGGGTGCGCGGCTACGACGTGAGCGAGGCCGGCCTGCGGTCCTGGGCCGAGCGGGTGCCCGGCGCGTCCGCCGCCGCCGGCCCGGCGGCAGCCGCGGACGGCGCGGCCGCGGTGGTCCTGATGCTCCCGGATTCGGCGGTGGTGACCAGCGTCCTGGCGGACGTGCTGCCCGCGATGCGCCCTGGCGCGGTGGTGGTGGACATGAGCTCGTCGCAGCCGGCCTCCACCCGCTCGCTGGCTCTGACGGCGGGCGAGCGCGGCGTCACGCTCGTCGACGCGCCGGTCTCCGGCGGCGTCTCCGGGGCGGAACGGGGCAGCCTCACCATCATGGCCGGCGGCCCGGCGGACGGGGTGCGGCGGGTGCGGCCGCTGCTGGAGGTGCTGGGCTCCCGGATCCTGCACGTCGGCGGCGCGGGCGCCGGGCACGCGGTCAAGGCGCTGAACAACCTGCTGTCGGCCATCCACCTGCTCGCGACGTCCGAGGCGATGGCCGCGGCGGCCGCGTTCGGCCTCGACGTCCCGCAGGTGCTCGACGCGATCAACACGTCCAGCGGCCGGAGCGGGTCGACCGAGAACAAGTGGCCGAACTTCATCCTCCCCGGGACGTTCGACTCCGGCTTCGCCCTGCGGCTGATGCTCAAGGACATGCGCATCGCCCTGGGCATCGCCGAATCGGCGGGCACGCGGTCACGGCTGTCGGCCGCCGCCGCTGAGCTGTGGGCCGAGGCCGCCGGCGATCTGCCCGCCGACGCCGACCACACCGAGATCGCACGGTGGCTCGACCCGGGGCTCAGCCGGCGATTACAGGCGCTCCGTGGAGACCTTGCCGGACACGGCCTTGCTGAGGGCGGTTACCTCGGCGGTCATCCAGGACTGGTAGTCGTAGCCGGGGCTGGGCATGGTCTCGTAGACGCCGACGACCGGGATGCCGTTGGCCTTGGCCAGGCCGATGAACGAGTCGGTCAGTGAGTCGGTGACCTGCTGGTTGTACAGGAATGCCTTCACCTTGTGCTCGGTGAATAGGGCCCTTTCCGCGGCCACGCCCTGCGGCGAGGGATCGGTGCCGTTCATGATGTCGGCCTGGAACGTCCAGGGCGTCAGGTTGTCGGCGCCGGCGGCTTGCAGCATGTAGTCGGCTACCGGCTCGGTCGTCGCCACCGGAGTGCCGGGGTACGCGGCCCTGAACCTGGCGATGGCCCGGGTCCAGGCGGTCAGGCTGGCGGTGAACGCGGTGGCGTTGGCCTTGAAATAGGCGGCGTGCGCCGGCTGGATCGCCGCGAGGTCGGCCGCGATGGCGCTGGCCACCTTCGGCATGGTGCCGGGGTCGTACCACAGGTGCGGATTGGGGGTGCTGTCCGGAAGGCCGAGCAGTTGCTGCACGTCGATGACCTTGCGGCTGCCGTTCGGTGCGGCGTTCTCGATCGCGTTCGCCCAGGTGTCGTAGCCCAGGCCGTTCTGCACGATGAGCTGGGCGCCGCTGATCTCCCGTGCGACCGCCGGGCTTGCCTCGAACGTGTGCGGGTCGGTGTTCGGGTTGCTCATGATCGCTGTGACCTGGACGTATTTGCCGCCCACCTGCTGGATGACGTTGGCGTATTCGTTCTCGGCGCCGATGGCCGCGATGGTGCCGCCTGACGCGGCGGCGGCCTGGCCTGACGCGGCGGACGATGACGAGCACGCGCTCGCCAGCAGGGCCGCCGCCAGCGGCAGGACGGCGGCGAGGACGCCGGAGCGGGTTCGCATGACCTGTTGACCCCCGGGGGAGGGCGCCGCGCAGCGGCGCGGGAATGGAAACTGAACATCGTTATGATAATCGTTTCCATTAAAGGGCCGCAAGGGGGCAGCAAGGGGGGCCGCGAGGAGCCACGGGCCGCAGGGACTCGCGCGGCAAGGGGGTGCACGCGCCGTGGGGGGCTCGCGGGTGGCCCGGCGGCGCGGCCCGCTGGTGCCAGAGGGCATTCCGCTGATCGCCAGAGCGCCCGGCCTGCCGCCCTGCCGCCAGGGGATCGCCAGTCCCGGGCATGCTCAAGGCCAGGCTGGCCGAGGGCCGGCTCGGCCAGCCTGACCGGAGATCAGCCGACGGGCTGCGTCTCGGGGGGGACGGTCTCGACGGGCGCCGGCGCCGTCTCGGCGGGCAGGGACAGGATCCGGCCGAAGGCCGCCGCCGCGATGAACACGACCACCACGCCGAGGCCGGTGAAGAAGCCGACCTGCTCCGCGATCCGCATCGTCGCGGTGCTCCCCACTGGCGTGCCGCCCATCGGGACGCTGTGGTTCCACAGCGGGCTGAATACGGTTCCGAGCGCGAACCAGGCTCCTGCCGCCGCGCCGAGCAGTGCGCCGAACAGCGCGATGTGCCTGCCGGCGGAGACGATGAGCAGCAGGCCGGCGAGGAATGTCGCCGCCCCGGGCAGGATCTCCAGCCACAGCCGTGCCGTGTTGTAGGTCCAGGTCGTGTCCGGCGTGTAGGCGTAGTTGAAATACGGCCCGATGAAGGGGATGAGAGCGCCCCATAGCCCGAGCAGGAGCAGCAGGGATCCGCTGATGACTCCGCGGCTGCGGCGCATCCGCAGCGTCCAGGTCATGCCCATCACTTCCCGAAGTCGGAGATTGCAGATTATGGCCTGACATGAATGCCCCTACCCGAGAGCGGAACCGGTATTCCAGAGAACTTTCACGGCCTGGGCGCGCTGCCGGCGGCAGGGGCGAATGCGGCAGGGGCGAATGCGGCAGAGGCAAAAGGCAAACCGGCCGGGTGACCGCGGGCAGGCGGTTCCCCCGCGCACCCGGCCTCCGGGGGCGGCCCGGTCCCCGGGATGGCCCGGTCCCCGCGCACCCGGCCCCGGGGCGGCCCGGCCCCCGGGGCGGCCCGCGTCGATTTGCGTCGCACCCGTAAGCTGGTTGCAACGTTTGTGAATCGATTTGTCGGGCGGCTGGCTGTCAGCAGCGCGTTGCCCGGCAGATGGGGGGTCGTGACGTGCGCACGCGTCAGCTACCCGGCGGGCCGGCGGGTGCCCGGACGATGGAGGCCGGAACGGCGGTAGCCAGCGTCGCCCGGTGGCGGCAGGGCATCCGACAGCGCGCCAGGGCGATGCTCGCCGAGTTCGTCCGCGACCGCTGCGCCGAGCACGTGCGCGGCGTGCCCGGCGCGGAGCTTGTCGCCGGCCTGCTCGGCGAGTACGTGGCCGGCGGCAAGTACCTGCGGTCGACGTTCGCTTACATCGGCTGGCTATGCGGCGGGGCGGGGGACAGCGACGCCGCCCTGCGGGCCGCGGCCAGCATGGAGCTGCTGCACGCGTTCGCGTTGCTGCAAGACGACGTGATGGACGCCTCGCCGATGCGGAGGGGCCGGGCGACGGCCCATGTCCGGATCGCGGACTGGCACCGGGCACGGGGCCAGGCGGGTGACGCCGGGCGCTTCGGGGAATCGGCGGCGATCCTGCTGGGCGACCTGTGCCTGGTGTGGGCCGAGCAGATGCTGCGGGAGAGCGGACTGAGCGCGGCGGCGCTGGGCCGGGCGTGGCCGTACTATGACGCGCTGCGCGGCGAGCTGGCCGTCGGCCAGTTCGCCGACCTGTTCTATGACGCGCGCCGCCGCCCCGCCATGGCGGATGTGCTCGACATGACCCGGCGCAAGTCAGGCAATTACACCGTCCGCCGGCCGCTGGAGCTCGGGGCCGCGCTGGCGGGCTGTGACCAGGTCGTGCTCCGTGCGCTCGCCGGGTACGGGGAGCTGGTCGGCGAGGCGTTCCAGCTTCGCGACGACCTGCTCGGGGTGTTCGGCAGCCCGGCGGTCACCGGCAAGCCGGACGGCGGCGACCTGCGCGAGCGCAAGGCGACGAGCGTGGTGGTGCTGGCCGGCGAGCTGGCCACGCCGTCCCAGCGGGAACGGCTCGACAGGCTGTGCGCGCGGGACCGGCTCACCGAGGCGGAGATCGCGGCATGGCGCGGCCTGATCGAGGAAACCGGCGCCGTCACCCAGATCGAGCGCATGATCGAGAACAGGGCCACCACAGCCTGGGCAGGCCTGGAGAACGCGGCCGTCGAGGGCGCGCCGCTGGACGCCTTCGTCCTTACCGTCCTGCGCGACCTCGCCATCCGTGCCACCGACCGGGTCTGGTGACGGGGTGCGCACGGTAACCGGAGCGGCCGACGAGGTGGTCGTGGTCGGCGCGGGCCTGGCGGGCCTGGCCGCGGCGCTGCACCTGGCCGGGCGCGGGCGGAGTGTCACCGTGGTGGAGCGCGAGACGGTGCCGGGCGGGCGGGCCGGCCGGATGGACTGCGGCGGATACCGGATGGACACCGGGCCGACGGTGCTGACCATGCCCGGCGTCATCGAGGAGACCCTGGCGGCGGTGGGGGAGAGCCTGGCCGGGCGGCTGGAGCTGACCCGCCTGGAACCCGCCTATCACGCGATGTTCGCCGATGGCGGCGAACTGGACGTGCACACCGACACGGACGCCATGGCGGACGAGGTCGCCCGGTTCGCCGGGCCGTCCGAGGCCGGCGGCTACCGGCGGCTGCGGGCCTGGCTGACCGAGCTGTACCAGGCGGAGTTCGGCAGGTTCATCGCGGCGAACTTCGACTCCCCGCTCTCCCTGGCCACCCCTGCGCTGGCGCGGCTCGCCGCCATGGGCGCGTTCCGGCGGCTTGAGCCGGCGATCGGCCGTTTCCTGCGCGATGAGCGGCTGCGCCGGGTGTTCTGCTTCCAGTCGCTGTACGCGGGGCAGGCGCCGCAGCGGGCGCTCGCCGTCTACGCGGTGATCGCCTACATGGACACCGTGGCCGGGGTGTACTTTCCCCGCGGCGGGATGCGGGCGCTCCCGGACGCGCTGGCCGCCGCGGCGCGCAAGGCCGGGGTCCAGTTCCGCTACGGCAGCCCGGTGACCATGCTGGAGCGCGCCGGGTCGCGGATCGCCGCGGTGCGCACGGCGGATGATGCGCGCATCCGGTGCGACGCGGTGGTGCTCGCCACCGAGCTGGACACCGCCTACCGGCTGCTGGGGCGCTTCCCCCGGCGCCCCCTGCCGCTGCGGCCGGCGCCGTCCGCGGTCGTGCTGCACCTCGGCGCCCGGCGGCAGTGGGCGGACCGCGCGCACCACACGATCGCGTTCGGCGGCGCGTGGCGTCAGACGTTCACCGAGATCATCCGCGACGGCCGGGTCATGAGCGACCCGTCGCTGCTCATCAGCCGGCCGACCGCGACCGACCCCGGCCTCGCCCCCCAGGGGCGGGACGTGCTGTACGTCCTCGCCCCCGCGCCGAACCTGACCCGGGGCGGGATCGACTGGGACGCCGCGGGCGGCGGCTACGCGGCCGGGCTGATAGCGACCGTGGCGGACAGGGTGCTGCCCGGCCTGGCGGGGGAGATCGAGGCCTGCCGCGTGGTCACCCCGGCCGACTGGGCCCGCCAGGGCATGACCGCCGGCACCCCGTTCTCCTACGCGCACACGTTCGGGCAGAGCGGGCCGTTCCGCCCCGCCAACCTGCCGCGCGGCGCTGACAACGCCGTGCTCGCCGGGTGCGGGACCGTGCCCGGCGTGGGCGTGCCGACCGCGCTGATCTCCGGCCGGCTCGCCGCCGACCGGGTCACCGGACCGAAGGAGGGACCATGATGGGCGCCGGACCGGGCGCGGCCGCCGCGCGCGGCGAGCTGCTGCGCGCCTCCTACGCGCGCTGCCGGGAACTGAACGCCAGACACGGCCGCACCTACTACCTGGCGACCAGACTGCTGGCCAGGGACCAGCGGCCCGCTGTCCACGCGCTGTACGGGCTGGCCCGCTGGGCCGACGACATCGTGGACACCGCGCCGCCGGGCACCGGCCCCGGCCAGATCGCCGCCCGGCTCGGGCGGCTCGCCGAAGGGCTGGAAGCCGGGCTGCGCAACGGCGGCAGCGACCACCCGGTCCTGGCCGCGGTCGTCGACACGGCGGCGCGCTACCGGATCAGCCCCGCGCTGTTCCGGGCTTTCTTCACGTCGATGCGCATGGACCTGGCCGTCACCGACTACCCGGACCGGGCGGCCCTGGACGCCTACATGTACGGATCCGCCGAAGTCATCGGGCTGCAGGTGCTCCCGGTGCTCGGCACCGTGGTAGCCGCCGCCGAGGCGGCCCCGTACGCCGCCGCGCTGGGCAAGGCGTTCCAGCTCACCAACTTTCTGCGGGACGTCGGCGAGGACCTGGACCGCGGCCGGGTGTACCTGCCCGCGGACGAACTCGCGGCGTTCGGCGTGGACCGCGCGCTGCTCCGGTGGTGCCGCGACCGCGGCACCACCGACCCCAGGGTCCGGGCGGCCCTCGCCGGCCAGCACGCCGCCGCCCGCGCTGTCTACGCGCGCGCCAGGCCGGGCATCGCGATGCTCGACCCGGTGTCCCGGCCGTGCGTGGCCACCGCGTTCTCGCTGTACGCGCAGATCCTGGACCGCATCGAGGACTCCGGTTTCGCGGTCTTCGCCCACCGTGCCCGGGTCGGGCGGCTGCGGCGCATCCGGGCGGCCGGCCCCGCCCTGGCGCGGGCGGTGTGGGCGCGGAACGTGCCGGCGCGCCGCCGCCCCTGGGCCGTCCCTGTCCCGGTACCCGGGGACGTGAGCTGAGATGGACCATTTCCAGTACCTGGCCTTGATGGCGTGCTGCCTGGCGGTGACCGCGCCGCTGGAGTTCCTCGGCGCCCGGGCCTACCGGCAGCCCGCCCGGCTGGCCCGCGCGGTGCTGCCGGTCGCCGTCGTCTTCCTGGCCTGGGACGCCATCGCGATCGCCGCCGGGGCCTGGGCCTACAACCCCCGCTACGTGACAGGCGTGCGGCTGCCGTTCCGCGTCCCGGTCGAGGAACTCGTGTTCTTCCTGGTGATCCCGGTGTGCGGCATCCTCACCTACGGCTGCGTGCAGGCGCTGCTGCCCCGGCTGCGTTCCCGGCCCCGCCGGGAGGCGACCGGGCAGCCCGGACGGCGGGGTGTCGCGCGCCCGCAGCGGGCGGCCGGCCGGTGACCGGGCTCGGCTATACCGTCCCCGCCGCGGCGGCCGCGGCGGCCGTGGTCGCCGCCGAGCTCGCGGTCCTGCGCACCGGGCTGTTCCGCCGGGCCGCCTACTGGGTGTCCATGCTGATCGTGCTGGCCGTCCAGATCCCCGTCGATGGCTGGCTGACCAAGCTGTCCGCCCCGGTCGTCGAGTACTCGCCCCGGCAGATCACCGGGCTGCGGGGACCGCTGGACATCCCGGTGGAAGACTTCCTGTTCGGCTTCGCGCTCGTCACCGCCGCGCTGCTGCTCTGGGAACGGCGGGCGGGCGGCCGGCGGGACCGAGACCACGCGCGGCGGGGGCGAACAGCCGATGAGCCGCGGGCTCCACGCCTTCTTCCGGCGGTACTACAATCCTCCCGGCGGTACTACAACCAGCGCGCGCTGCCGCGCCGCGCCGACCCGGAGCTGGAGCCGACCCGGAGCTGGAAAGGCTGGTCCCGCCGGACGACTATCCGCCGTGCGCCTACCTGATGACCCGGGGGGGTGGAGTTCCGTGCCGGAACCGGCCCCCGCGGAGACGGGCGCGGCCGGCGAGGACGACCGGTCCGACATGTCAGTGACGACCTGGCCTACGCCGAGTGCCGCTACCAGCCGCGGTCCGCGTGCGGGCGCCGTGGACGCTCAGGAGTCCGGGCCGGGCGGCACGGACGGCAGCCCCGGCCCGGGTTCCGCCTGGACGGCCGGGGAGGTCGCGCGGCACCTGGGCATCTCCGAGTCGACCCTGCGTACCTGGCACCGCCGGTACGGGCTCGACCCGGACGGTGCCCAGCCCGGCCGCTACCGCCGGTACCGCGCGCCGGACGTCGCCCGGCTGCGCCGCATGCTGGACCTGATCAACCTGGGCATGCTCGCCTCCGAGGCGGCCCGCGCCGTCCAGGCCGGCGGGGGGGCACCCCTGCCCCCCGGACAAGACGTGGCCGACCTGGTCGCCGCCGCCCGCGCCCTGGACACCGAGCGCTGCGCCGTCGTGCTCGACGGCGTCTTCGCCCGGCGCGCCGTGGCCGACGCCTGGGAACAGGTCTGCTGTCCCGCCCTGACCGCCGTCGACGCCGCCCAGCGCCAGGACCCCGACTGCATAGACGTCGAGCACTGCCTGTCCTGGGCGCTGCTGGCCGCCCTCAGCCGGATACCGCGGCCGCCCGCCGTCCCCGGCGCGGCCGGCGTCCTGCTGGCCTGCACCGAGGGCGAACAGCACACGCTGCCGCTTGCGGCGCTGGCCGCGGCGCTGGCCGAACACCGGGTGCCGGCCCGGATGCTGGGCGCCGCGACCCCCGGGGCCAGCCTGGTCCGGGCGGTGCGCGAGGTACGGCCCGGCGCCGTGGTGCTGTGGGCGCAGCGCCCCGAGACCGCGGACGCCGGCGCGCTGCGCGCCCTCGGCGCGTTCCCGGCCCGCCTGGCCGCGGCCGGCCCGGGCTGGGCGGCCGGCCTCGCGCCCGGCGTGCGGCGGCTGTCCAGCCTGCGCGAGGCGGTCACGCTGCTGGCGGGCTGACCCGGCGCGCCTTCGCGGTGGCAGCGGTCCTTTCACATATCCCGAACGGACCGTGGCGCCTCTCCGGCGGTTCCGGGATCCCCGCGGACGGGGACGCCGGCCCGGGTAGCCGGATCACCTTATTCATGTGATTCCAGCTGCCGCGCAGGCGTGCAGGCTAGGTGCCAGGCAATGACAGCTAGCCACGAACGGAGTGCCCCGTGCAGACCAGGCTGACCGATGTGCCCGGGTTGGAGGCGGAGCCGCGGACCCCGGAGATCGCATGGCACACCCTCAGCGTCGAGGAGGCGCTGCGCGCCGGGCAAGTAGCCGCGCGGCGTGGCCTTAGCCCGGCGGAAGCGGAGGCGCGGGCGGCCCGGTTCGGCCCTAACAAGCTCGCCGCGGGCAGGGCGGAACCCCGCTGGCACGCGTTCATCCGCCAGTACTACGACCCCATGCAGATCGTCTTGCTCATAGCGGGGCTTCTCAGCCTCTATCCCCTCGGGCAGCTGGGAACCGGCCCCCTGCTGATCCTGCTGACGCTGGCCAACGCGGTTCTCGGCCTACAGCAGGAGGGCAAGGCCGGGACCGCCGTCGCCGCCCTTCAGAAGATGATGGTCGTCACGGCCCGGGTGCGGCGCGACGGCCGGGAGACGGAGATCCCCGCCGAACGGCTGGTTCCCGGCGATATCGTATCGATCCAGGCGGGTGATGTCGTCCCGGCCGACGGCAGGCTGCTGCACGCGGCGATGCTGGAGGTCGCCGAGTCCGAGCTGACCGGGGAGAGCCTTCCGGCCTCGAAGGGCACCGCCCCGGTCGGGGAGGCCGGCATGCCGCTGGGCGACCGGACCGACATGGTGTACATGAACACCTCGGTCACCCGCGGGACCGGCGAGTTCGTGGTCACCGCGACCGGGATGGCGACCGAGGTCGGCCGCATCTCGGGAATGCTCCAGGCGCAGCCGGCGGTCAAAACCCCGCTCACCCGCCAGCTCGACCGGCTCTCGAAGCAACTCCTGCTGGTCGCGGGCGCCGCGCTGATCGCGTCGATGGCCGTCAACCTGTCCCGCGGCTATACCTTCACCGCGATGTTCAACGCCGCGGTGGCCTTCGCCATCGCCGCGGTCCCGGTGCAACTGCCCATGGTGGTGACGACGATCCTGGCGTGGGGCACCCAGGCCCTGGCCAGGGCCGGGGCCATCATGAAGCAGCTCCGCTCGACCGAGACCCTGGGGTCGGTCTCGGCGATCAACACGGATAAGACCGGGACGCTCACGCTGAACCAGATGACCGCGGTCCAGATGGCCCTCGCCGGTCACCGCTATGCGGTCGAGGGAAAGGGGTACTCGGCCCACGGGCGCATCAACCGCGTGGCCGGCCAGGCGGAGATCCCGCTTGACCAGTTCCTGATGCCGATGGTCCTCGCCTCCGACGCGGTGCTCAGCGACGGCGAGCTGATCGGCGACCCGACCGAAGGGGCCCTGGTCGCGCTGGCCGCGAAGGGCGGGATCGACGCCGTCTCGACCAGGCAGGCCTACCCGAGGGTCGCCGAACTCCCCTTCGACGCCGAGTACAAGCTCATGGCGACGTTCCACGAGATGACGGACGAACGGGGCAAGGCGGTGGTCCGCTGCTTCGTGAAGGGGGCGCCCGATCAGCTCCTGGCCCGGGCCGCCACGATGCTCGATCCGGATGCAGGGCGGCCGGTCCCGCTCGACGGCCGGCTCCGCGAGCTGTACCTGGCCGAGAACCGGCGGTTCGCGGAGGAGGGCCTGCGGGTCATGGCCATCGCCCGCAGGGATTTCGACCCGGCGTGCTTCCGTCCCGGTGCCGGCCCCGGGGCAGGTCCCGGGGCAGGGACGGGGGCCGGCCTGCTCTCGCTCGTGACCGATCTGGAACTGCTCGCCCTCGTCGGGATCGCCGACCCGCCGCGTCCCGGCGCCAGGGCATCGGTCGCGCGGGCGAAATCCGCCGGGATCAGGGTCCGCATGGTCACCGGCGATCACGCGGTGACCGCCGCCGCGGTCGCCCGCCAGCTCGGCATCGACGGCAAGGTCATCGGCGGGGCGGAGTTCGGCGCGATGAGCGACGATGAGGTGGCCGACGCGATCGCCGATGCCGGCGTGATCGCCCGCGTCACCCCCGAGCACAAGGTCCGGCTGGTGGACGTGCTCAAGCGCGACGGCCAGATCGTCGCCATGACCGGCGACGGCGTCAACGACGCGCCCGCGCTGAAGAGAGCCGACATCGGGATCGCCATGGGCGGGACCGGGACCGAGGTGGCCAAGCGGGCCGCGGTGATGATCCTGACCGACGACAACTTCTCCACGATCGTCAAGGCGGTGGAGCTCGGCCGCGGGCTGTATGACAACCTCGCCCGGTACATCCGGTTCGAGATGGGATGCATGTTCGGCTTCATCATCACCTTCCTCGGCGCCAGCGTCTTCGACGTCGCCCACGGCGAGCCGCTCCTTCCGCTTCAGGTCCTGTGGGTGGCCTTCACCACCGTGACCATCCAGTCGATCGGGCTCGGGTACAGCAGGTTCGCCGAGGGGCTGATGGAACGCCGCCCCCGGTCACCCGGCCAGCCGATCCTGAGCCCGGGGGTGCTCGGCTGGCTCGTGTCGGCCGGGCTGGTGATGGCGGCCGGCACGCTGGGCCTGGTCAGCTGGGCGGAACAGGCGCACACGCTCACCACCGCGCGGACCATGGGCGTGGCCGTGTTCTCGCTGTTCAACCTGTTCTTCTCGATCGAAACGAGAGACGAACGGGAGTCGGCGTTCTCCCTCAGCACGTTCGCCGGCCGGACGTTCATCGCGACGACCGGGGCGTCCCTCTTCCTGCTCGTCATGGCGACCATCCTGGGGCCGTGCCAGGCGATCTTGAAGACAACCGCGCTCGACGAAAACCAGTGGCTCCTCTGCGCGGCCGTGGCCCTGTGGGTCATCGCGGCCAGCGAGATCCGCAAGGCGGTGCTGCGCCGGGCCGGCGCGATCAGGTTACGGTCAGGCGCCGGCGTTCACCGGGCGGTCGGGCGGCACGCAGACCATCCCCTCGCTGAAGCCCGCCGCGCCGACCCCGAACGCCGCGTTGAACCGGTCCAGGTTGACGACCGTCAGCAGCGCGGTGAGCTCGACCAGCTGCCGGTCGCTGAAGTACCGCTTCATCCGCGCGAACAGCTCGTCGGTGACCTCGACCGGGGTGCGCATCACCGCGGCCGTGTAGTCGAGCGCGGTCTTTTCGCGTTCGGTGAACAGGCCGCTGCTCCGGTATCGCGGCAGGGCCAGCAGCTCTTCGTCGGACAAGCCCGAGTTGCGGCATATCTGCGAGCCCAGGTCCACGCAGAACTCGCACCCGATCATCTGCGCGCCTTTCAGCTCGACCAGGTTCTTGAGCCGCTCGTCAACGCTGCGCCCCTTCCGCACCGCCTGCTGGAACTTGCCCATGCCGCTCAGCATCTTCGGCTGGCAGGCCCAGATCTCGACCGGCTCGATCCCGCTGCCGCGGGCGGGCTCGCGCCCGGTCAGCTTCTTCATGCCCCTGCGCGTGAACCAGTAGACGATCCTGATCACGGGACCGGCCTGACCCCGCGGGACTCCCTGAACCCGTGCCATCGGGCCACCTCCTGTCGCGTCGGCTGAGCTGCGGGCCTACCGCGCATGACGTACGGCGGACGGGCGATGTGACACCGATGGCGAGCGGGCCGGCCGGGCCCGCGATGCCGTGCGGCGGCCACGGTCACCGCCTTCCGTTCGGGCTGGCGGAGAATTTCCCGAACGGACGGTTGCGCCTCTCCCAGCGCACGCGGATTCATATTCTGAGGCGCATGACGACATCGACTGACGGGGGCGCCGCCGTGCCCGCCCCGGACCGCAAGCGAGTGGGTTTCATCGGGCTCGGGCACATGGGCTCGCCCATGGCCCGGCGGCTTATCGACGCCGGCTACGACGTCGCTGTCTGGAGCAGGAACAGCGCCCACGTCGATGACCTGGTCGCCTACGGCGCGACCCGTGCGGACTCGCCCGGCGACGCCATCGCCACCGGTCACCTGTTCTCGATGCTCGCCAGCGAGGACGTGCTGCGGGCGGTCCTGCCGCCCGCGCTGCTGCGCCAGGCCCCGCCCGGCTTCATCCACGTCAACCACGCCACGATCAGCGCCCGGGCAGCGGAGGAGTTCGCCGCCGCGGCCGCCGATGGCGGCTACGGTTACGTCTCGGCTCCGGTGATCGGACGGCCGAACGTGGCCGCCGCGGGCGCGCTGACCATCCTGGCCGCCGGCGCCCCCGGAGCGGTCGAAGCGTCGGTCCCGATGCTTCAGGCGATGGGCCGCCGGATCTGGCGGTACGGCGACGCCGCGCCGGCGGCGAACCTGGCCAAGATCGCGGTCAACTACCTCATCGCCCACGCCTTGCAGGCGCTCGCGGAGTCGGTCACCCTGCTGGAGCGGGGCGGCCTGGACACCGTCCAGTTCGTCCAGATGATCAGCGACAGCGTCTTCCCCGGACCGGTCTACGGCGGCTACGGCGACGCGATCGCCCGCGCCAGCTACACGCCGCCCGGGTTCACCACCGTCCTGGGCCTGAAGGACGTGATGCTCGCCATCGGCGCCGCCGAGGACGCCGGCGTCACGCTGCCCGCCGGCCCGGTCCTGCGGGAGGTCTTCCAGGCCGCGGTGTCAGAGGTCGGCGAGGACCTCGACTGGGCCGCGATCGCGGAGATCACGCGCCGGCGCAGCGCGTGATCGCTACCGGGCCCCGGCGAGCCGGGCACGGTCCACCTTGCCGGTGGAGGTCCTGGGCAGCGCTTCGCAGAACTCCACGACGTCGGGGACCATGTAGCCGGGCAGCCGCCTGCGGCAGTGGTCGAGGACGTCCTGGCGGGTGAGGCCGGGAGGGTCGGCGGCGATGACCGCGCGCAGGCGGCTGCCGAGCAGGTCGTCTGGCATGGGCAGCACCACCGCCTCGCGGACGGCCGGGTGCTCGTACAGCGCGGTCTCCACCTCGCCGAGTTCCACCCGGTAGCCGCGGGTCTTGACCATGCCGTCCCGGCGGCCGAGGAAGACGTAGTTGCCGTCGGCGTCCACGGTGACCAGGTCGCCGGTCCGGTAGACCGGCTCGTCATAGGCGTCCTGGAACGGGTTGCGGACCAGCACCTGGCCTGTCTTCCCGGGCTGGCCCCAGTACCCGTGCATCAGGCCGGGGCCGCGCACGTACAGCTCGCCCTCGTCCCCGGGACGGGTTACCCGGCGGCCCTCGGCGGTGACCGCGAACACGTCCGTGTTGGCGCAGGCCTTCCCGATCGGCGCCGGGCCGGCCAGGCCGCCGGCGGGGACCTCGTACCAGGTGCACACGTTGGTCTCGGTGGGCCCGTACCAGTTGAGGTAGCGGGGGTGCGGCAGTGCGGCCATCAGCCGGGCCAGGTGCCTGGCCGGGAACACCTCCCCGGCGAAGACGACCGCCCGCAGGGCGGACAGGTCGCGCCCGGCCAGGTCGCCGTAGGCGGCCAGCATCGTCAGGGTCGAGGGCACCGAGTACCAGACGGAGATCCGTTCCCGCGCCATCCATTCCGCCAGCCGCGACGGGAACATCGTCATGCCCTCGGGGAGGATGGCCGTGCGGGCGGCGGCCTTGCAGGCGGCGAAGATGTCGAAGACCGACAGGTCGAAGTGGAGCGGGGCGGGGCTGCAGACGCGGTCGTCCTCGGTCAGGCCGACGCAGGCCGCGGCCCAGGTGATGAAGGTGAGCGAGGCCCGGTGGGAGATCATCACCCCTTTCGGGGTGCCGGTGGACCCGGAGGTGTACAGGATGTAGGCCAGGTCGGTCTCGATCGCCCGCTCGCCGGCGAGCGGCTCGTCCGGTTCCGCCAGCACCTCCTCCCACGGCACGACGGCCGGCCCCCCGGGCCGGGTTCCGGCCGTCCGCGGGCCCGCCGGATCTTCCGGGGCCGCCGGACCCCAGTGAGGACCCATCACCATGACGTCGCGGAGCCGCGGAACGGCGCTGGCCATCGCCGCCGCCTGGTGCGCCGTTCCCCGGTCGGCCAGGACCACGCCGATGCCGCTGTCGGCCATGATGGCGGACAGCCGCGCGGCAGGCGACTTCGGGTCGAGCGGGACATAGCAGGCCCCCGCCTTCAGCGCGCCGAATATGCCCACCACGGAGGCGGCCGACTTGGGGGCGAGGATCCCCACGCGATCGCCCGGCGCTACGCCGCGGGCCAGCAGCGCGCGGGCGGCCTGGTTGCTCAGCCTGTCCAGCTCGCGGTAGGTGAGGATCCGCCCTCCGGCGGCCACCGCCGGGCGGCGCGGCCGTCGCGTGGCGGTGTGGGTGAGCAGGTGCTGGAGCAGGTAGGTCATGGTTTCTCCTGGTCACAGGCCGAGCATCCGGGCCAGGATGAGCCGCTGGATCTCGGAGGTGCCTGAGTAGATGGTGCCGGCGATGGCGTCGCGCAGGTCGCGTTCGATGCCGGCTTCCTTCATGTAGCCGAACGCGCCGTGGATCTGGATGGCGTCCAGGCTGGAGGCGACCCATGCCTCGCTGGTGAACAGCTTGGCGGCGGCTGCCTCGGCCGGGGCGGGGCGGCCCTGGCCGGCGAGCCAGGCGGCCTGGTAGACCAGCAGCCGGGCGGCCTGTAGCCGCAGGGACATGCCGGCGATCTTGTCCGCGACCGCCTGGAACTTGCCGATGGGCTGGCCGAACTGGCGGCGGGTGCGGGCGTGGGCGGTGCAGGCCTCCAGCTGGCGCTGCATGGCGCCGAGCGCGGCGGCCATGATGCAGCTGCGCTCGGCGGTCATCGAGGCGTTGAAGATGGCCATCCCGGCGCCCTCGGCGCCCAGCCGCTTGTCTTCCGGGACCGGGCAGCCGTCCAGCACCACCTCGCCCATCGGGGAGGTGCGCAGGCCCATCTTGTCCATGGCGCGGGTCACGGTGAGCCCGGGGGTGCCCTTGTCGACCAGGAACGCCGAGATGCCGCCGGGCCGGGGCCGGCCGGGGTGGGCGGCGAAGACCAGCACCACGTCGGCGACCGGGGCGTTGGTGATGTACAGCTTGGTGCCGGTCAGCACGTAGCCGTCTCCCCGCCGCTCGGCGCGGGTGGCCATGGCCAGCGCGTCCGAGCCCGAGCCGGGCTCGGTCACCGCGTGCACCCCGATCAGGTCCCCGGCGATCAGCCCGGGCAGGTAGGCCTGCTGCTGGGCGGGGGTGCCGAAGGTGGCCAGCGGCAGCTCCAGGCTCCACAGCTGGGCGCTGAGGGAGAACAGCAGCCCGTTGTCGCGGCAGCCGTAGCCGAGCCCCTCCATGACCAGTGCCGTGGTCAGCAGGTCCGCGCCGGCGCCGCCCAGGGCGGCCGGGACCGGCAGGCCCTGCACGCCGAACCGGGCGCAGGCCCGCCAGGCCCGCGCCGGGAACTCTCCCGCCTCCTCCCGCCGGGCCAGGTCCTGGTCCAGCTCCCGGCGGGCGAACGCGGCCGCCGCCTGCTTCAGCTCCCGCTGCTCGGCGCTCAGCGCGAAATCCATGCCGCCCCCCTGCCCGCCGCCGTGACCGCCGCCGGGACCGCCCGCCGCCTTCCCCGCGCCCGGCGAGCCAGCCGCAGCCCCGCGGCATGCGCCGCAGCCTCCGCCCCATCCCCCAGGGACACCAGCGAACCCGGCGCCGCCGCCTCCCCGTAGCGGTGCAGCAGCGCCCTGGAGATCAGGTGATCCGTCAGCCAGGGGTTTTTCGGCAGCACCGGCCCGTGCAGGTACGTGGCGTACACGTCCTTGTAACGGGCGCCCTCGGTGCCGTCCTCGCCGTTGTTCCCGGACCCGGCGATCACCTGCCCGAGCGGTGCGGCGCCGGGGCCGAGGTAGGTGCGGCCGCTGTGGTTCTCGAAGCCGACGAGCGAGTGCCGCCGGCCCCCGCCCAGGTCGCAGGTGACGGCGATGTGGCTCATGAACCGGGTGCTGCCGCCTTCGGTGACCGCGTCCAGCACCCCTATGCCGGCGATCGGCGGTGCGCCGGCGGGCGCGTAGTACCTGCCGAGAAGCTGGTAGCCGGCGCAGACTGCCAGGACGACCGCGCCGCCCTCGATCGCCTCGCGGAGCGGTCCGGCCTTCGCCTTCAGGTCGCGCGCGGCCACCCGCATCTCGGTGTCCTGGCCGCCGTGCAGCAGGATCAGGTCGAACTCGCTGAAGTCGGGGGTCGCCCCGGCGTCGGCCTCGACGACGCTGGTCCCGATTCCCCGCCAGGCGCAGCGCCTGACGAGGGCGAGCAGGTTCCCCCGGTCCCCGGCCACGCTGAACAGCTTCGGGTACAGGTGGCAGATGCGGACCGTCGGCGGCGTGGCGTTCTCCATGTGCTCACTCCTCCCAGAACGGCGGCACCCAGCCGCGTCGCTGCATGATCCGGCGGAACTCGCGCATCGGGGTGTAGCCGGCGAGGATGTAGAGCGGCTCGCCCGGCGGCAGGCGGGCCAGGGCGGCGTCCAGGGCGGCCTGGCGCCCGGGGATCACCCGCATCTCCGCCGGGTCGGCCCCGGCGTACTTCATGCGCAGCGCGACTTCCTCCGCCCTGGTGCCGCTGACGACCAGGCTCGCGAGGTCGGGCACCAGTTCCTCCAGGTCCACGTCCCACAGCCAGGCGAAGTCCTCGCCGTCGACCGCCGTGTTGCTGTGCGCGGCCAGCACGTGCTTGCGGCCGGGGCGCAGCAGGATCTGCCGGAGGGTGGCGTTGTAGGACGCGGGGTTCTTGACGAAGGAGAGCACCACGAGGCGCCCGCCGGCCCTTATCTCCTCCAGGCGGCCGAACGCCGGGCGCAGGCCCGCCAGGGCGCACCGCGCGCTCCCGGGATCCAGCGTCCCCAGCGCGAAGGCGCCGGCGAGCGCGGCGGCGGTGTTGTACACGTTGTGCAGTCCCGGCAGGGGCACGTGCACCCGCACGGTTCCCGCCGGCGTCTCGGCGGTCACGTCGCTGCCCCCGTCCGGCGACGCCTGGACCTCGGTGACCGCGATATCCAGGTCCGGCCGCCCGCTCCCGCACGCGCGGCACTCATAGTCCCCCAGGTGCGACACGTACACCCGGCGGTAGGCGAGGGGGTGCTGGCAGCGCACGCAGCGGATCGTGTCCGCGGCGTGCTCGGGAGCCTGCGCGCCGGCGTCCGCCGCGCGAAGGCCGTAGTACAGGCGGCGGGCCGGCGCGCGGGGGGCGAAGCTCGCCACGAGCGGGTCGTCGCCGTTGAGCACCGCGCTCGCCTGCGCGGGCAGCGCCTCGACCGCGGTTTCCAGCATTCGCGCCATCGAGTACAGCTCGCCGAAGCGGTCTAGCTGGTCGCGGAAGATGTTGGTGACCAAGATCATGTCCGGTGCCACCTCGGGCACCGCCTGCCGCATCGTCGCCTCGTCGACCTCCAGCAGGAGCAGCCGCGCGTCCATCCTGCCCCGCAGGTCGGCTCCGCGGACGGCAACCGAGGTCACGCCCTGGAGCAGGTTCGACCCGGTCCGGTTCTGGGCGACGCTGACGCCGGCGGCCTGGGCGAGGGCGGCGATCATCCGGCAGGTCGTCGTCTTGCCGTTGCTCCCCGTGATCACGGCCTTGCGGGCATCGCTCGCCGCGGCGACCTTCCGCAGCACGAGCGGGTCTATGCGCCGGGCGATGGCGCCGGGGAAGCTGGTCCCGCCGCCGATGCTCAGGAGCCTGCCCGCGGCCCCCGACCCCTTGCCCGCCGCGAGCGCGAGCGCGAAGCGCACCCGCCCGGCGGGCAGCGCCGCCCCCGGGATCGTCACCCTGCGCATCTGCGGTCCTCCATGCGGGGGGATCCGGCGCGGCGGGACCCGGCCTCGCGCACGGCGCCCAGGATGGCCTCCACGTGGTCCTCGTTCAGCTCGTAGTGGAGGGCGCAGGAGCGCAGGGCGAAGCGGCCCTCGATGTCGGTGCCCGCCAGGAATGCCCGGCCCCCGGTCTGGACGTCCTCCATGATCGCCTGGTTCAGCAGGTCCAGGGCCCGGTCGCCGCCCCGCCAGCCGGGGGGGAGGTACCGGAAGCACACGGCGGTCAGCGGCCCCGTCGCCACCAGCTCCAGGTCCGGGCTGGCCTCGATGACCTCCTCCATGTACCGGGCCAGGTCGACATGCCGCCTGACGTGGCTCACCAGGCCGGCCTTGCCCGCCTGCTGGATGTTCCAGAAGGTCTTGAGCGCCCTCCCGGAATCCCTCGTCTGCTCGGCGCTGCGGTGGGAGTACCAGATGTGCCCGGCGAACCCCCTTCCCGGCGTCATGCTGAGGTAGGAGGGGACGAGCTTGTAGGTGTCCTGGAGCAGCTCGCCGCGGCGCACCATGGCGCAGCTGCATCCGATGGCCACCGCCAGCCACTTGTGCGGGTCGATGGCGACGGAGTCGGCGCGCTCGATGCCCGCGAACCAGTGCGCGAGGCGGGGGTCGAGCGCGCCGAGCCCGCCGTAGGCGCCGTCCACGTGCAGCCAGAGGCGGTTGGCGCGGCAGAACTCGGCGAGGTCGTCCAGCGGGTCGATGGCTCCGGTCTTCACGCTCCCGGCGTTCGCCGCGACGAGGAAAGGACGGTGCCCCGCGCGGCGGTCGGCGGCGACCGCCGCGCGCAGGTCGTCCAGGTCCATCCGGAAGTCGGGGCCCGTGGCCACCTTGCGGGGGCTGCCGAGCCCGAGCGTGAAGGCGGCCTTCTCCAGGCAGGAATGCCCCTCCGCGGACATGTACATGACGAGCCTGGGATGCCCCTGGAGCCCTTCCTCCCTGACGTCCCAGCCGTTGACCCGGGCGCCCCAGTAACGCGCGACCTCCATGCAGTGCCGGTTCGCGTCGGACCCGCCGCCGAGGAGCACGCCGTCGCTCCCGTCGCGGGGGAAGCCGATGAGCTCCATGAGCCAGCGCACGGTCAGCCGTTCCAGGTAGATCGCCGCGTATTCGCCGCCGGCGCCGCTGGTGTTCGTGACCGCCGCGGCGAAGGCGGCCAGCATGCTGAGCTTGGACGCCGCCGGGTCCACGAAGGCGGCGAACCGGGGGTGGTTCTGGCCGCGCCCGTACGGCAGCACGCGCTGGGTGAAGAACTCCAGGATCTCCCCGGTCGCGACCCCCTCGGCGGGCAGCTCCATCTCCTCGATCTGCCGCCGCACCTCCTCGGGGAGCGGCTGGTACACCGGGTTCTCCGGCAGTGCCTCAAGGTAGTCGCCCAGGGTGTCCACGAGCCGGTGGCCCAGTTCGCGGAAGGCCTGGCCGTCCATCGCGAACGGCGACGGAAGGCCGCCATAGCCCGTAGCGCGACGCAGGGATGCAGATAGCGTCATCCGCGGAACTCTCCTCACCCTTAACGGAAAGATAGTATATAATTACAGAGAGTAACTAACGGTGCCGGTCCCCTCCACGTGCGGGGCGAGGCTGTCTTCGATCAGCTGACGCGGCACGGTGGCGTCGTCGAACCAGCGGCCGCCGAACGGCCGCTGCACGGGGATGATCTGGTCGCTGGAATAGGCCAGGATCTTGCGGTTGTAGGCGCGTACCTCATCGCGCAGGGCAGCGGGCAGCCTCCCGTCGCGCCGCAGGGCCTTTTCCATGTCCGCGAGCAGCCGGCGGGTCTCGGCGATGGTGGCCAGGACGGCCCGGCAGAACGCCGGCGGCAGCACGCCGTGCTCGCCCTTGATCTCCACCAGGCGGGCGATCGCCTCATAGGAGGCGTCCTGCAGCTGGCGCCGGCTCAGCCAGCGTGTCTCGTAGTTCAGCCGCC
Organism: Trebonia sp.; assembly: GCA_035294225.1. Classification (GTDB taxonomy): domain Bacteria; phylum Actinomycetota; class Actinomycetes; order Streptosporangiales; family Streptosporangiaceae; genus Trebonia. Next base: position 8,104 of record DATGLH010000067.1, on the reverse strand, counting down.
GGTGCCACAGCGGCTCGGTCATGGCCCGGCGGTGGTCTTCCAGGCTGCGGTGGAAGATGCGGTACCCGTGCCGGGCTGGTTCCTCGAAGAAACGGCACCCCGGATCGAGGAAAGGCACCATCGGGCAGATCAGCGGCAGCGCGTTCCACCCGCCGAACTTGCGGATCAGCCGCTCGCAGTAGGCGACGGTGTCCATGACCGACTGCCGGTCCTGGTACGGCATCCCGATGAAGAACCAGACCATGACCCCCTTGATCCCGGCGTCCAGGGCGCGCGGGATCCAGTCCTCCATCTCGGCCATGGTGTAGGTGCCGCGCCCGGCCGCCTTGCTGATCTTCGGGTCATGGGATTCGGGGGACAGCATGATGTAGGCGGCCGTGGACCGGCCCATTTTCGCCAGGGTGTCCGGCGGGGTCAGGGTGAACTGCTCGAAGGAGACGCTGGCATAGCCGCACTCGCGCACCGCGTCCAGGTACCGGTGCAGCCGCGTCTTGCTCTCCGAATAGCACTGCAACGCGTAGATCGAGGTGCGCCGCGCCGCCTCCTTCATGGTGCGCAGCTCATCGACGATCAGGTCGTGGTCCTTTTGGATCAGGGTCTTGCGGACGCCCATGATGGCGCGGTAGGCGGACCGGGACCCGCCGCACCAGCCGCAGTCGTGCGCGCACCCGGTGTTGGGCAGGGTCATGATCAGCTTGGACGCCGCCGGCCCGGCGGCGGGCGTGCGGCGGTAATAGGACCAGTCGTGGCGCGCGTTGTTGTAGCCCGCGGCCGGCTTGTGGGTGAACCCGGTGGCCGCGACCTCGCCGCCGGCCTTGTAGACCAGGTTCGGGATGGAGCGGAAGTCCCGGCTGCCCCGCCTGGCCGCGGCGACCAGCGCGGCGACCGGCTCCAGCGTGTCATAGCCCTGCACCACCACGTCCACCGCCGGGTAGGCGATCAGCTGGTCGGCGTAATAGGTCGCCGAGATGCCGCCGAAGACGGTCAGCGCGCCGGGGTGCTCCTGCTTCAGCACGGCCGCCAGCTCGACCGCGCCGTGGCACTGGGTCATCCAGTGCAGGTCGAACCCGAATACCGGCGCGTCCAGCCGGGCCAGCAGCCGCCGCACGTCCAGCCCGGGATGCATCAGCATCAGCGAGGCGACGTTGACGATCTTGACATCAAGCCCGCGGTCGGCCAGGTACCGCTGGATCGAGAACCAGCCGAGCGGGTACATCTCGTACACCGACGTGACGTTGACGCTGTCGCTGTCGCTCAGGTAGGCGAACAGCATGTCATCGCGCTCGCGGAAGTCATACACGCTCGGCGCGTGCAGCAAGAACAGGTCAGCGCTGAGCCCGGGCCGGGACGTTGTCGGCTGGTCCATCGTGAAGGAATCCCCTCTCTGTCAGGCGCGACGGCTCGGTGGCCGGCCGCAGCAGGCCGAGGCCGGCCAGGTCGGCCCCGCTCGGCCAGTAGACCCAGTGCGCGGGGCTGCGCCGGATGGCGGCGCCCACCGCGGCCGCGCACCGCGCGAACGCCGTCGCCACGTCGCCGTCCACCGGCACCGGCGCGGAGATCTCAAGCACCTGATGGCGGTAGTCGGGTTCGCGGTACATGAACCCCATGAGCAGCGGCGCGCCGGTCACCTGGGCGAGCGTCACGGCCCCGGGCAGGAGCCTGGCCCGGCGGCCGAGGAAGGGCACCTCCACGGCGCGGGGCCGGTCGCTGTCCAGCGGCGGCGCGTCGATCGCGATCGTTATCACCTCACCCGCGCGCAGGATGGCCGCCGCCTGAGCCGCCACCCCGAGCCGCCCAGGCCAGGGCTCGATGTTCGGCCGGCTCCTGTGGCGCCGCAGCCGCCTTGCGTAGACCAGGTCCCAGAACCGCCGCTCGGCGGGGGAAAGGCCCGCCGTGTAGTTGTGCTGCCAGCGCCCGATGGTGGTGACCGGGAAGCCGATGGCGCCCAGCAGGGAGAAGCAGCAATCGAAGGAGCCGAAGTGGGCGGAGCAGAGGATGGCGCCCCTGCCGCCCGCCAGCGCGGCGTCCAGGTGTTCCCGGCCGCGGATCTCGACCAGCCGCCGCAGGGACCGTGCCCGGTGCCGCAGCCGCATCACGTCGATCGCCTCGCAGGAGGCGAACCGGAACCAGTCCCGGGCCAGCCGCCGCGCGGAGTCCTGGCTGAGCCCGTCCCCGAGCAGCTGCCGCAGGTTGCGCATGAGCTCGGCGCGCTTCTCGTGCCGGTACCGGAAATCCCAGTCGCCGCGCCGGCAGGCGATGCGGTAGGCCAGGGGCGCCGGAAGGCGGGCCACGGCCGGCGCCACCGCCGCCCAGTAGGCCGCGCCTTCCACGCTGCGCAGCAGCCGCTCCGCGCGGCTCTCAGCCACGGGCTGCCTCCTGCCTTCCCGGCTCGCGCGCCCGGAGGTAGGCGCAGATGGTGTTCACGCTCCCGAAATTCTCCGGGAGCAGGTCGGCCTCGCCCACCGTGATATTGAACCGCTCTTCCAAGAAGACCACGAGCCTGAGCAGGCTCAGCGAATCGAGGATTCCCTCCTCCAGCAGGGAAGTCTCATTCGACAGCGGCAGCAGCGCCGGGTCCTGGACTATTTCTCGGCTGATGTACTCGTTGACAATGGTCTCCATCTGGGCACCTTCCCCGGGAGTTTCCCGTCTTTCGTGTCTCGCCGCGCTTCCGTCGGCATGGATCAGTAAAGCGGCCCTTGCGGAAGCTTGTCCGAATAGCATCGGTTCGTGTCCCGTCCCCCCGGTCAGCGGCCATTCCCGCGTTCGACGGGCAATAAACCGCGGTCTTCGGGTATCTTAACCGAGCGTGGGTATGAAGCCAGCGCATAACCGATATTGCCTCGCCGGCGTGGCGGCCGGCGAAGCAATTAATGTCCTTCGACCGGAAGGGCGGATTACGTACGCTTCGCCCGCATGCCGGCTGCCTGAATCAATTGACGATATTGGTCCTGCGCTGGGCGCGGGGAGGAGAATGTCCCGGTGAAGGTGCAAATCGACGCTAAGCGCTGTCAGGGGCACGGCCGCTGCTACGATCTCGCGCCCGGTCTGTTCGGTGACGACGATGAGGGATACGGGATGGTGCTCGGCGACGGCACCGTGCCGCCGGGGCAGGAGCATGACGCCCGCCTCGCCGCGGCGAACTGCCCCGAGCATGCGATCGAGCTCGTCGAAGGGATGTGACAGCTTGCCGGAGGGACGCGACAGGGCCGCGGGCGACCGCTTCGCCCAGGACCGCTGGAACAGGCGCGAGGGCGGGGGCGCCGGCACCCGCAGCGAGATCGTCACCGGCCCGGTCTCGGACTGGGCGACCGACTTCTCCCACCTCGATCCCCGGTGGGCCGCCGACCCGTACCCGATCCTGGACGACCTGCGGCAGCGCTGCCCGATCGCGCACACGCGGCGCTTTGGCGGCGCCTGGCTGCCGACCCGCTACGCGGACATCGCGGAGATCGCCTACGACACCGAGCGCTTTTCCTCGCGGGCGATCATCGTGAGCAACGTACGGCCGCCGCAGGACCTGGCGCCGGCCGGCGGCTCGCCGCCGATCACCTCCGACCCCCCGTTCCACCGCGAGGCGCGCAGGCTGCTGCTCCCGGCGTTCACGAAGACCGCGGTCAGCAAGCACGAGCCCGCGACGATGGAACTGTGCCACTCGCTCATCGACGCGCTCGCGGGCCGGGATGTCGTCGACGCCGCCCGCGACTACGCGCAGCACATCCCGATGCGGGTGATAGCCGGCATCCTCGGCTTCCCCCCGCAGGACGCGCCGCAGTTCCGTGAGTTCATCGAGAACACGCTGCAAGGCATCAACCTGCCGCCCGAGCAGCGCCTCACGCGGATGTCGGCGCTGCTGCACTACCTGCTCGCGCAGGTCCACGACCACCTCAGCGACCCGCGGGACGACCTCACGACCTACCTGATCAACGCCGAGCTCGACGGCCGCAAGCTCGACCCGTCGCACATCGTCGGCACGATGGCCCTGCTGCTCATCGCCGGCATCGACACGACGTGGAGCGCGATCGGCGCCTCCCTGTGGCACCTGGCGAAGGCCCCGCGGGACCGCCGCCGGCTCGCCGCCGATCCCGGGCTGCTGCCGGCCGCGATCGAGGAGTTCCTCCGGGCCTACGCGCCGGTCACCATGGCCCGGCTGGTCAGGCAGGACATGCGCTGGCACGGGGCGGACATGAGGGCCGACGACTGGATCCTGCTGTCGTACCCGGCGGCCAACCGGGACCCGGCGCAGTTCGACCGTGCGGGCGAGGTCGTCATCGACCGTGAGGCCAACCGGCACGCCGCGTTCGGCCTCGGCGTTCACCGCTGCCTGGGCTCGCACCTGGCCCGCATGGAACTCCGGGTCGCCCTGGGCGCCTGGCTGGAGCGCTTCCCCGAGTTCACCCTCGCCGACCCCGCGGCGGTGACGTGGGCCGCGGGACAGGTCCGCGGCCCGCGGTCGCTCCCGCTCCGCGTGGCCGGCGGTTAGCCGCCCACGCCGGCCACGCCGGCCCCGGTGGCCTGGCGGCGCACCTCGTAGAGCATGATCCCCGCCGCGACCGCCAGGTTCAGCGATTCCGGCGTGCCGGTCATCGGGATGCGGACGCGCTCGTCCGCCTGCGCCAGCGCCTCCGGCGGCAGCCCCCTGCCCTCCGAGCCGAGGAGGATCGCCAGCGGCGGCCGGTACCGGGTGGCCCAGTGCTCGCTGTCCGCGCGGCCTGACGTCGCCACGACCCGGACGCCCGCGGCCCGGGCCCAGCCGAAGAAGGTCCCGGCGTCGGCCATATGAGCCACGGGAACGGCGAACAGCGAGCCCATGCTGGCCTTCACGGCGCCGGGCGCGAACGGGTCGGCGGTGTCCCCGATCAGGATGACGCCCGCGGCCCCGGCGGCGTCCGCGGTGCGGATGATCGTGCCGAGGTTTCCCGGGTTGCCGATCTCGTGCAGGGCGACGTACACCGCGCCGGGCCGCGCCGGCAGGCCGCCGGGCGGGGTCAGCCTGCCGCGGACGATGGCGGCCAGCCCCGACGGCCCTTCCCGGTCCGATACCCGGCCGAACAGTTCCGCGCTCAGCCGCGCGACCCGGACGCCCCGCTGCTGCGCCGCGGCGGCGATCGCCGCCGCGGCGCCGGTGAGGAGGCCGGGGGCGACGATCAGGACCTCGACCTCCCAGCCCGCCTCGAACGCGCGGCCGACGGGCTGCGCTCCCTCCACCACGAAGGCGCCCTGCTGGCGCCGGTGCCTGCGGTCAGCGAGCGAGCGAACGCGCTTCACCAGCGGGTTCGCCGCGCTGGTGATCATCTCGCCCATGCGCGCATCCCTTCGTATCCGGCTCCCGCGCAGGTTTATCCCGAACGTACGCGGCTGGCTCCCGGCCTCCCGCCGGGTCAGGATCCCGGGGTCCCGCCGGACCGCAGCCGGAAGTCCAGCGCGGTGTGGCGCCGCCCGGCGCCCTTGGTGCGGACCGCGACGGCCAGCGCCCGCCGGGAGCCGGCGAGGACGACCAGCTTCTTCGCCCGGGTCACCCCCGTGTAGAGCAGGTTGCGCTGGAGCATCAGCCACGAGCCCGTGGTGAGCGGGATGACCACGGCGGGGTACTCGCTGCCCTGGGAGCGGTGGATGGTCACCGCGTAGGCGTGCGCGAGCTCGTCCAGCTCATCGAACCCGTAGTCCACCGACTCGTCCTCGTCGGTGCGGACGGTCAGCGTATGGTCCTCCAGCGACATGCCGGTGACCACGCCGACGGTCCCGTTGAAGACGCCCGCGGCGCCCTTTTCGTAGTTGTTGCGGAGCTGGGTGACCTTGTCGCCGACGCGGAAGACCCGGCCGCCGTAGCGCCGCTCGGGCTGTCCCTCGCGGAACGGCGTGAGCGCCTCTTGCAGCAGCAGGTTCAGGTTTCCCGCGCCCGCCGGGCCGCGGTGCATCGGGCACAGCACCTGCACGTCGCGGCGCGGATCCAGGCCGAACTTCGCCGGGATGCGGCGCGCCACGATGTCGGTGACCAGCGCCGCGGTCTGCTCGGGGTCGTCGCAGCCGAACCAGAAGAAGTCGCCGAAACCGGACAGCGACGGCTGGTCCCCGGCGTTGATCTTGTGCGCGTTGACGACGATCCCGGACCGCTGGGCCTGCCGGAAGATCTTCGTCAGCCGCACCACGGGCAGCGTGCCCGCGGCGAGCATGTCGCGCAGCACCTCGCCCGCGCCCACGGACGGCAGCTGGTCCACGTCCCCGACCAGGAGCAGGTGCGCGCCGGGCGGGATCGCCTTGATGAGCTTGTTGGCCAGGATCACGTCCACCATGGAGGTCTCGTCCACCACCACCAGGTCGGCGTCGAGGGGGTTGGCCGCGTCGAAGGACGCATCCCCGCCGGGCCGGAGCTGGAGCAGCCGGTGGATGGTCGCGGCGTCGTGCCCGGTGAGTTCGGCCAGCCGCTTCGCCGCCCGGCCGGTGGGCGCGGCCAGGATGACCTTCGCCCGCTTGGCCCTGGCCAGCTCTACCACCGAGCGCACCGTGAAGCTCTTCCCGCACCCCGGCCCGCCGGTCAGCACCGCGACCCGCGAGGTCAGCGCCAGCCTGACCGCTTCCTCCTGCCCGGGCGCCAGCGCGGCGCCGGTCCGCTCGCGCAGCCAGCCCAGGGCCTTGCCCCAGTCCACGGACGCGAAGGCCGCCAGCCGGTCCTCCCGCGCGGTGAGCAGGCGGAGCAGGGCAGCCGCCACCGATCGTTCGGCTTGATAGAAGGGGGGCAGGTAGACGGCGGGAACGGGGGGTGAGTCCGCGGCCGCCGGCGGCAGCTCCTCCCGTACCACCCCCTCGGCGGCGGCCAGCTCATCCAGGCACGGGCCGATCATCTCCGCCGGCACCTGGAGGATCTTGGCGGCCTCCGCGATCAGGTTGGGCGCGGGCAGGTAGCAGTGGCCGTCGTCGGCCGCCTCGGACAGGGTGTAGGCGAGGCCCGCCTTGATCCGCTCCGGGCTGTCGCGGGCGATCCCCACGCTCATGGCGATGGTGTCGGCGGTCTTGAACCCGATCCCCCACACCTCGGACGCGAGCCGGTACGGCTCGGCGCGCACCACGTCCACCGCCTTGTCGCCGTACTTCTTGTAGATCCGCACGGCCAGCGACGTGGAGACCCCCACGCCCTGGAGGAAGACCATCACCTCCTTGATGGCCTTCTGCTCCGCCCAGGCGGCGGTGATCATCGCGGTGCGCCTGGGGCCGAGGCCGTCCACCTCGATCAGGCGTTCCGGGGAGTCCTCGATGATGCGCATGATGTCCACGCCGAAGTGGGCGACCATGCGCTCGGCCATCACCGGGCCGATGCCCTTGATCAGCCCGGATCCCAGGTACCGCTGGATGCCCTGCACGGTGGCCGGCAGCACCGTGGTGTAGGAGAAGACCTCGAACTGCCTGCCGTACTTCGGGTGGCTCGTCCAGCGCCCGCGCATCCGCAGCGACTCGCCCACCTGCGCGCCGAGCAGCGGGCCGACCGCGGTGACCAGGTCCGGGCCGTGCCCGGCGTCGATCCGCGCAATGGTGTACCCCGTCTCCGGGTTCGCGAACGTTATCCGTTCCAGGGCGCCTTCAAGGACGGCGGCATCGCGGGAAGGACTGGCCGGCATACAGGTAATAATGGCCGGCCCGTGGCGAGCGGGGCACCGCGCGGCCCCGGCGGGGAGCCCGGCTGGGCCGCGCCCGGCGAGCCGGAAAGCCCGTACACTATGCCTGCGGTAGACAACGGTGCCGAGGCGGAGGGACGGAGCGTGGGAGGTTTTCCGGCGGAGGAGGCCCCGCTGCCCGAGATCGACACCACCCGGCCGCATCCGGCCCGGATATATGACTACGGCCTTGGCGGCAAGAACCACTTCGCGGCCGACCGGGAGGTGGCGGAGAAGGTGCTCGCCAGCATGCCGGCGGCACGGACCGTGGCACGGGAGAACCGTAAGTTCCTCGGCCGCGCGGTACGGTTCCTGGCCGCCGAGGCGGGCATCCGGCAGTTCCTCGACATCGGCTCCGGCCTGCCGGCCACCGAGAACGTGCACGAGGTCGCGCAGCGCGCCGCGCCGTCGTCCCGCGTTGTCTACGTCGACAACGACCCGCTGGTGCTCGTCCA
>DATGLH010000066.1:0-8214 GCA_035294225.1 Trebonia sp. | reverse complement strand
GCAGCCCCTCCTCGATCGCATACTCATCCAGCTCGTTGACCACCCCCTCCGGCCCGGCCCGGTCAACCGTGCCATCCTGGCGCAGCCTCCGCTCCGAAGCGGTATCCGGCACCTGCTTAACACAGACCACGATATTCATGGCAGAGATAGCCCTTCTCTCGGAGTGCTGCCGGCTGGAAGCCGTCCCGGGGCCGGCAGGCGGCCCGCACGTCGCGCAGGGCGCCTGCCGTCCGCGCCGGCAGGCCGGACGCCACGCTCAGCCCGCCCGTCCCGTTCCGCACCAGATCGTGGCAGCGCTCGCTGGACCCCTTCGCGGCGCCGAACCCGGCGTGCTGGCGCACCGTCCGCGGTCGCCCGGTGCGCGCCGCCGGGTACACCCGGCGGGTGGCGGGGAGCGCGCCCGGAGCGCCGGGTTCCGCACGCGGACCGAAGCCCGCCACGGGGCCGTGAACCGCGTGCGGGGGCAGGCCCGATCCGCTGTGCGCCACGCCGCTCAAGGAACCGCTCCTATCGGTATCCGATACCAGCAAGATGGTACTGAGTTCCTTACGGTGCCGCAAGCGGCATCCGGCCGCGAGACCGGGGAGGCGCCGCCCAGCACACCAGCGCGCTGATCCCCGTGCTCCGGCCCCTCACGCAGGCACCGGCCGGGTAAGCTCCCGGGCACAGGCCCCGCGGGGCCGCTGATGTCGTCGGCGAGCCCCCACCGCAGCGCGGCCGCGGCGGGCAGCCGGTCCCCGGTCAGCATCAGCCACGCCGCGCGCCAGCGGCCGATCCGGCGCGGCACGCTCACCGAGCCGCCGGCGCCGGGGACGAGTCCCATCCGGACTTCGGGAAGGGCGAAGAAGGCATCCGGGGCGGCGACGACCCGGCCGGCATAGGCGGTGATCTCCGCGCCGGCGCCGACGCAGGCCCCGTGGGCGTAGACGGTGACCTTCGGGGCGATCCGGTCGATCACCTGCCACGGAGCGCGGGCCAGCCGGACCATGTACGCCGCCACGAGGTCTTTCGCGGTGCCGAACTCGTCTAGGTCGCCGCCTGCGCAGAACGCCGGTCCCGCCCCGCGCAGCTCGACGGACTCTATCGTGTCGTCAGCCTCGGCGAGCAGGACCGCGTCGAGCAGCGCCTCGCGCATCCGGGCACTGAGCGCGTTGCGCCGTCCCGGGTCGTCAAGCATGATCGACAGGTTCCCGCCCCGCCGGGTGACGCGGACGGGTTCGGGCGGCGGCCGCCGGCGGCGCGCCGTACCGCGTTCGGCGAGCCAGCGGGCGAACTCGGTTCCGCCCAGCAGCAGCGAGTAGGCGGCGGCTTCCGCGGCCAGGGCCGCGGTCGTCCCGGTGCCGGGCCGCGGCGCGAGGGCGGCAGTCTGCCGCACCAGATGTCCGCAGGCGACCGCTGCCCGCGGTGAGCGCGCCACCGCGGCTCGCAGCCGCGCGACCGCCTCGTCAAGGTCGCAGCCAAGATCGCCGGCCGGGACAACCGCCCGCTCGCTGGCGTCGGCGGCCAGTGTCAGCGTCGCTGCCTCGATGAGCGGCGCCAGGGCCCGCGACGGCGGGCCTTCCAGCACGCAAGCCGTCACCGGGAGCGCCTCGGCCACCAGCCGCGCGGCGTCGGCGATCGCCGCAGGCGGCGCGTCCCGCCACCGCTCAAGCGGGATGATGACCAGGGGCCTGGCCGGTACCCCTTCCGGCGAGAGGGCCGGTTCCAGCTCCGCTGCCAGGCTGGCCACGCTGGTCACGTCGCCCCTCCTTCCGGCGCGGCAGCCGCCGCTAACCGTGCGTAGACGATTTCGCCGCCGACGAATGTCGCCGCGACCAGGTCGGACGTCAGAGAGCGCAGTGCCTCCGCCGGCCCGGCCCGCAGCAGGGTAAGGTCAGCCGGGCGGCCCGGGGCCACGAGCCGCTGCCTGCCCGGTGCGGCGGGCTCGCCGAGGAACAGCGACAGCGCCCGGGCGGGGGAGACCGCCTCGTCCGTCCGGAACAGCGGCGGGCGGCGGACCGCGGCGCGCATCACGTGCCATACGTCCTCGGCCCCGAACGGCGCGTCGCTTCCCGCCGCGACCGCCACGCCCGCGTCGATGAGGGTTCGCAGCCGCCACAGGTCCGGCAGGTCGCCTGGGGTCACGTCGCTCGCGTACTGCTCGCCGCGCTCGGCGACGAAGTGCGGCTGGGTGACCACCGTGAGCCCGCGCAGGCCCGGCAGGGACTCGGCGGGGATGACCGCGCCGTGCTCGATCCGGTCGCCGGGCCGCCGCCCCGCCTGGTCCAGCGCGGCGAGCGTGAGCACGAGCTGGACGCGCGTTACGCAGTGCACCGCGGCCGGGCGGCCGGCGGCATGTGCGTCGCGGATGCGGCCGGCGAGCTCGTCAAGCGGCGGCAGCGTGGCGTCGTCAAGCAGGATCTTCGCCGGCCCGAGGGTGACCCTTCCCGGCGGCGGGCGCAGCCCCGGCGGTGCCATGCAATGCAGGCGCTGCGGTATCGGGCTTTCGGCCAGGGACGCCAGGTCGCGCTCGGTGGCACCGGGGGTCGCGTCCGTGAAACCCGTGATTCCGAACGATCCCGCCCGCCTGCCCACGGCCGCCAGGTCTCCGGCTGCGGCGGGCACCCGCTCGGCGAGCCAGCGGTCCATCCGCCATAGCCGCCCGGTGGGACGGCCGGTTTCGTCGCGTTCCACCCCGCTGAGCTCGCACCCGTCGAGGCCCAGCCGGGCGGCGGCCAGCGAGTTGACCATCCACAGCGCGCCGGTGCGATGCTGCACCCGGACCGGGCGGTGCGGGAGGAGCCGGTCGAGAGCCTGGCGATCCAGGGGCCCGGCGACCGACTCGTGGTAGCCGACGGCACGCAGCCAGGCGCCCGGCGGCAGTTCCGCGTCCGCGGCACGCAGCCGCGCCGCCAGGGCGGCGGCGGTCCGGGTCAGTGGCGGTCCGGCGGCAACGCTGGCCTGCGCGGCGGCGAGCGCGCGCAGGTGTACGTGGTGGTCGTGCAGGCCGGGCAGCAGGGCCCCGCCCGCCGCGTCGATGCCGTCTTCGCCCGGCGCCGGCCGCAGGCCCGGCGCGCATTCGGCGACCCGGCCGCCGGCAAGGCGCACGTCGGTGGGCGGCAGGCTGGCCAGCACGGCCTCGGCGGCCAGCCGGGCGCTGGGCGGCCATACTCGCGCGTTGCGGATCAGCACCGGGCGTGCCGTCCGGCAAGCCAGGCGAGCACGGCACCGGTGTCGGCGCCGATCTGCGCGGCATGTGCCGCCGCGGGCGGCGCGGGGCGGCGCGGCGGCAGCACAGCCTGCCCGCGGCGCGAACGCGGGCAGGTCACGCGCCCGTCGTGCCGGACCTCGTGCGGGCCGTGGTCCACCGGGGGCGCCGCGGCGAAGGCGGCGGCGACATCCCGCATGGACAGGTCGATCAGCTCGCCGCCGCCGGCCGCCAGCGAGCGGGCCACCGCGAGCGCGCCGCAGGCACCGGTCAGCGGGTCCGCGATCGCGTCGGCACAGAACACCGGGCCGGGCGCCGGCGGGCTCGTCCAGCCGACGAGCCCGCCGGCCACCGCGGCGTCGTCCCCGAACGCCACCCGCTCCGGCGCCGCCCGCCCGTACCCGGTGATGCTGAGCCAGACCTGGCCGTCCCGGTGCGGGATCATGTCCGGAGCCAGGCCCAGAGCCGCCAGTGCCCGCGGCCGGGACGCCTCGATCACCACGTCCGCGACGCCGAGCAGCGCTTTCAGGGCAGCCCGCCCCTCCGCGGCCCGGAAGTCGGCCGCCAGGCTGCGGTGCCCGGCGTGCAGCCAGTCGAAGAACTCCCGGTTACCGGACCGCGCGCCGTCCGGCCGGTCCGGCGATTCCACCTTGATGACGTCCGCGCCGGCCAGGCCGAGCAGGCGCGCGCACAGCGGCCCCGCCCACATCGAGGACAGGTCGGCGACCACCGCCCCGGCCAGCCGGGCGCCGGCCGACGGCGGCGCGATGCGCGTGGCCCGCCACGGCGGCCAGCCCGCGGAGGCGGGCGGGACGGACGCCGGCAGGGCGGCGGCGGGAACGCCGAGCAGTTGCGCGGCCGCCGCCACGTCCCGCGCCGGCCGGGCCAGCGCCGCCGCGGCGAGCGCGCTTCGCGCCCCGGCGGCCAGGCCAGCCCCGTCCAGGCCGAGCACGCCCAGGATCGCGGGCACGGCGGCCAGGTCATCGGGCCGGCTCAGCGTGACGGCGCACCAGCCGTCCGCCGAGCGCAGCAGGAAACTCGCCCCCCCGGCGGAAACTCGCCCCTGCCGTGTGAAGCCCGCGAGCGCTGCCCGCCCGGTAATCAGCTCCGCCGGATCGGCCCGCACCTGCCTGCCGGTCTCCCGCGTCGCCCGGGCAAGCTGCTCCGTGACCGCGCCCAGCATGGCAAGGGCAGGCGCCGGCGACGCTACCGGCGGCCCGCCCGGCAGCCCGGTGAGCGCCATCGCCCCGGACGCGGCCCAGTCCAGCACGGCACACCGTTCGAGCATGCCTCATTATCGGCATATCTTCCGCTGCCGGTCTTCCGCTGCCGGTGCGGTGGGGAGGCGGCTTCGGCGCATCCCCGGCGCACCGGCCCGGGCCAGCGGCGGCGCCTCCTTCGTCACCGCCGCCGGGCCCTGCGTCGATGGCGGCCGCATGGACGCTGGCGAGGCGCCACGGTCCCGTTCGGAATGAATCCGGGATGAAAACGTGAATTGGCTGGCCGCCGCGAACCCGGACTGGAGCAGACCGCCGGGCACACCACCGCGGCCGGGAGCAGGCGCGAGACGGTTCCGCGGCGGCGAAGGCCCCGACCGCCCTCATTTCCCCGGGGTGCAGGGGGATAGCGTGCTGCCTATCGGAACGCCGCCGTTGACGCGCAGTGGAGTCCGCCGTACTGTCCGAACCTACAGTGTTATATATGACACTGGAGGTTCAGGTCACGTCAGAGCGGATGCCGAGCGTCTGGAGCCCCACCATGGCCAAGGAATTCATCGTTTCCGGTGATAGCCACGTCATCGAGCCAGTCGACCTCTACAAGACCCGCCTTCCCAGGAACATGCGCGACCAGGCGCTATGGGAGGAAGTAACGATTCTCGATGAGCCGCTCGTGCCGGGTGGCCACACGGTGTTCCGGACGGTGCACACGCCCGGGTACGAGGGATGGACCGTGTCCTGGTACCGCCAGTTCCCCGGCCCGGCGCCGGACGGGAGCCCGGACAGCATCCTGCGAGACCTGGACCGCGACGGCGTCGACGCGACGATGCTGTTCCCGAACCTGTCGTTCTTCGCCCTGTACACCGACAACCACGAACGCTCGATCGCGCACGCCCGCGTCTACAACGACTGGCTGGCCGAGACCTACCTCCCGTACTCGCACCGGCTCCGGCCGGCCGCGGCCATCCCCACCACCGACGTGGCCGACGGGGTCAAGGAGATCGAGCGCGCCGTCCGGCTCGGCCTGAGGGCGCTCATCCTGCCCGAGATCCCGCAGCCGCTGCCGTACTGGGCGCCGGAATACGAGCCGCTGTGGGCGGCGGCCGAGGCGAACGGCCTGCCCGTCTTCTTCCACGTGGCGTCCGGCGGCGTCGACTCCGCGGCCGGCACCTCGGCCACCGGCAGCCAGGTCAAGGGCATCCTGACCGCGATGACCATGGGCAAGCAGGAGCTCACCGGCGGCCTGCTCGCCCAGCGCACCATGGGCGGCGGCAGCACCGCCGCCGCCAGTCCCATGCGGATCATCGCCGACCTGGTCAGCTCGGGCGCATGCGAGCGGCACCCCCGCTTGATGTTCAACGTGATCGAGTTCAACGCGGGCTGGCTCGCGAACTACATGGGCTCGATGGACAAGGCCTGGCGCACCGGGACCGGGCAGGACCCGCACTGGTGGCTCGGCTTCTGGGAAGACGGGGTCGACCCGCATGACCAGAGGCTCATGGGCCGGCTGTTCAAGATCAACGACCGCTGGCCGCTGCCGCTCAAGCCGAGCGAGTACGTCAAGCGCAACATCCGCGTCCAGTTCGCCGACGACCGGGTCGCCGTGATGTCCCGGCACATCACCGGCGTCGACACCATCTACTGGGGCAGCGACTACCCGCACGCGGAAGGCACCTTCCTCGGCAGCCAGGCGGTCATCGAGGAGCAGTTCGGGGACGTTCCCGCCGAGGACCGCGCCAAGATACTCGGCGGCAACCTCGCCAAGATCGTCGGCTTCGACACCTCCAGGAAGCTGGCCCCGGTGACTCCCCCGGCATCGCCGGAGGTTCCCGCCCCGGCCTGAGCCGCCTGAGCCGAAGACGTGGGGCCGGGCGGTCCGCCCGGTCCCACGTGCGTGACCGGTGCCGGCGAGCGTGCGTGACCGGTGCCGGCGAGCGTGCTCAGCCGTCCGCGGGCCGGCCGGGCCCGGCGCTCTCCCCGCTGAGCGCGGCGAAGCCGTCCCTGAGCAGATCCACCAGGTCGGCCCCGCCGTCTTCGGCGACCCAGTGCGAGACGGCGAGGGCCATGCAGTCGAGCGCGGCGGCGACCTTGACCGACAGGCCGATGGGAATGGGCCCGGCGATACCGTGCCGCTCGGCCAGCGCGCGCGTCAGGGGCGTCCGCCAGTCCGCCCGCTCCAGGTGGGCTCCGGACAGCGCCCGGGTGAACATGGCGAGCCGGCTGAAGGCCTGCGCCCCGGCCGGATTCCTGGCGTAGATCGGCACGACGAAGGACTCGATCGCGCTGCGGAGGGCCGACCAGTCGTCCTCGTCTAGGGGCCGGGCCCGCAACGCGTCTGCCATGCGTTCGACGTACGCCTTCAACGCGACCAGGATCGCCTGGTCCTTGGTGCGGAAGTAGCGCAGGAACGTGCTGCGGGAGACCCCGCCCGCCGCGGCCATGTCGTCGAGCGTGACGTTGCCGTACCCCTTCTCGACAACGAGTTCGTAGGCGGCCAGGCTCAGCTCGGCCTCCACGGCGGCCCGTGCGATCTCCCGGGACCCGGGACGCGTCGCCGGGGCTCCATATGACGGCATGCCCCCAATCCTACGGTCGGCGGCCAATCCCGCGGTCGGCGCCAATCCCGCGGTCGGCGCCAATCCCGCGGTCGGCGACGGGTGCCGTTTGCCGAGGTAGCGTCGCGGGATACGCGCTCATGGGGCGGGACCCCGGCCCGCGCCCCTCCGGGCGCGCGAGATCGCCATGGCGGAGAAGGGCGAATCGCGCCAGCACTCACGGCACGGCCCGTCAGGCGTGACCGGTCGGCGCCAGCTGCGGGATCTCGTCAGTCGAATTCCAGGTGGAGCCTGCTCAGCCCGTGGATCATGTAGGTCGGCAGGTAGTCGTAGCGGCGGGCGCCCGCCGGGCCGTGCGCGGCCTCGGAGATGCGGATGTCCTTGGTCCGGTCGAACAGGCGCTCGATGACGACCCGGCCCTCGGCCCGGGCCAGGGGCGCGCCCGGGCAGGTGTGGATGCCGGCCCCGAACGAGATGTGCTGGCGGACGTTGGGCCGGTCGATGCGGAGCTCGTGCGGGCACTCGAACCGGCGCGGGTCGCGGCCGGTCGCCCCGTGCAGCAGCATGACGGTGCTGCCCGCCGGGATCTCCACCCCGGCCAGGGTGGTGGTCTTCAGCGCCAGCCGGAAGGCGCCCTTGATCGGGCTCTCCAGCCGCAGCGTCTCCTCGATGAACCGCGGGATGAGCTCGCGGTGCTCCCGCAGCCGCTGCTGCAGCCCGGGCTCGTCGCAGATGAGCCGCAGTGCCGTGCTCAGCAGCCGGACGGTGGTCTCCTGCCCGGCCGTGAACAGGTTGGCCGCGATCCGGGCGACGTCCACCGGCTCCGGCATCGAGCCGTCAGGGAACGCCGCCCGGGCCATGCCGGTCAGCACGTCGTCCCGCGGTTCCTCCCTGAGCCGCTCGATGCGCTCGGTGAAGTAGCCGTAGAGGAAGTCCAGCGGGTGGTCGGGCCGGCCTTCGTCCTCGCCCGTCTCGCCGACCAGCCGCCGGCCGACGCCGGCCCGGCGCAGCAGCGACGGGTGGTCTTCCTCGGGCACCCCGAGCAGGTCGGCGATGACCAGCAGGGTGTAGGGCTGGGCGAAGTCGTCGATGAACTCGCACCGGCCACCGGGCAGCACCGTGCCGAGCTGGCGGTCGGCCAGCCGCCACATGAACTCTTCGTTCTCCTTGAGCCGTTTCGGGGTGATCAGCCCCATCAGCAGCGCGCGGTGCGCGGTGTGCTTCGGCGGGTCGAACGTGATGATCTGGTCGCTCA
>DATGLH010000065.1:0-15339 GCA_035294225.1 Trebonia sp. | reverse complement strand
GCATCGTGCTGGTGATCGGCTACGTGCTGATCGGCATCTGCATGGCGTTCGACAGCCAGCGGCCGCCGCTTGACTGGAAGTCGGCCACGTGGCTGCCGGCCTACCTCATCGGCATGGGCATCATCTCCTGGCAGGGCCAGTACAGCGGCCAGTCCTCGACGACCCCGCTGCCGCCGACGAACACCGGCAACATCCCGTTCTGGTGGGACATGCTCACGGTGGCCGTGTTCAGCCTGGTCATCTACTACTGGGCGATAGCGGTGAAGCTGCCCAGGGAGGAGATGCTGAACCTGGTCAACCGGCAGGCCGCGCGCACGGAGGAGCTGCCTCCGGCGCCGCGGCACTGAGCCGCCCGGGGGGCGAACCCCGGATTCCCCGCGTACGGGGCACGTCCGGGGTAAAACTCGTGCGGAGCGGGGACCGCGGGGGCGCCAGTAGCGGACCAGCACCCGGCCGATGACCTTCTCCTCCGGGACCGGCCCGAAGTGGTTGCTGTCCACAGCGCCCGCCGCCGGGTTGTCCGACTCCAGCCACCAGCCGCCGCCGGCGCGCCGGACGGCGCGCTTGATCAGCAGGAAGTCCGCCCGGGCCGGATGCCAGGCCAGCACCACCTGGCCGGGGCGGATGCGCCGGGTGCGCCACGCGATGAGCCAGTCGCCGGGGCGGAACGCGGGCAGCATGGAACGCTCCGCGACCTCGACGCGGAACAGCGGCCAGCGCTTGGGGGACCGGTGCACGTTTAGCTTCCAGCCGACGGAGTAGTGTCGGAAGTGCAACCTAACTGATCTGCTACGGAGAAGGGGAATCGATGAGGCTGCTCACCCGGCTGCTCGCGCCGAAGTCCGTCGCCCACGCCCACTGCGACCTGCCCTGCGGTGTCTACGATCCCGCGCAGGCCCGGATCGAGGCGGAGTCCCTCAAGGCCATCGACGAGAAGTACGCCGCTAACACCGACCCTGAATTCCGCGCGCGCGCGATCTTCATCAAGGAACAGCGTTCCGAGCTCGTCAAGCACCACCTGTGGGTGCTGTGGACGGACTACTTCAAGCCCCAGCACTTCGAGAAGTACCCGCAGCTCCACCAGCTGTTCAACGAGGCGACCAAGCTGGCCGGCGCCGCCGGTACCAAGGGCAGCACCGACGTGTCCAAGGCGGACGAACTGCTGTCCAAGATCGACGAGATCAGCAAGATCTTCTGGGAGACCAAGCAGGCCTGAGCAGGCCGTCCGCCAGCGTGGCAGCGCCGCCCGTTACCCGGGCGGCGCTGCCACGCCGCGTTTTTCCGGGTGTTCAGGCCCCGGGAAGAAGGCCCGGCCCGGGCTTCGCTCGCGGCTTAACGATCATTTGGCGCGTGCCGCGTCGGGAGCATCCGCAGTTGACGGTAAGTTGCAATCAGTGGCAGGCAGCCCTGCCGCCCCAGTGAGATGATCGACGGAGAGACGTGACCGAAGACACCGCCGCAGCTACGGCCGTGCCCGGCGAGTCCACGGCCCAGGCTGGCCTGACCGCCGACTACGTGCAGATACGCATGCCCGCCGAGAGCGCATACCTGTCCGTGCTGCGCACCGCCACCGCGGGGCTGGCAGCACGGCTCGACTTCACCCTCGACGAGATCGAGGACCTGCGCATCGCCGTCGACGAGGCGTGCGCGATGCTGCTCTCGCAGGCGATCCCGGGCACCGACCTGGAATGCGGCTTCGAACTCGGCGCCGACGAGGTGACGATCACCGTGTCGGTTACCGCGGCGCGGGCCAGGATGCCCGCCCGCGACACGTTCGCCTGGACGGTGCTGTCCGCCCTCGCCGGATCCGTGGACTCGCGGCTCGGCCCGGGCGACCGGGTCGCGATCGTGCTGCAGAAGCGCCGAGGAGCAGCGAGGTCCGGGTGAGCAGCGAGTACGAGGTCCAGGTGACGGACGACTTCGAGGTGGCGGTCGGCGAGGAACCGCTGCCGCTGCCGCGGACCGACCATGCCGCACCCGACCGGACGCAAGCCCGCGAGCTGTTCGAGCGGCTGGCGCAGCTGCCGCCGGACGACCCGGAACGGGCCCGGATCAGGGCGACCCTGGTGGAGTTGCACCTGCCGCTCGTGGAATACCTCGCGCGCCGCTTCCGCAACCGCGGCGAGTGGCTCGACGACCTCACCCAGGTCGCGACCATCGGGCTGATCAAGTCCATCGACCGCTTCGATCTCGATCGCGGCGTCGAGTTCTCCACCTACGCCACCCCCACCATCGTCGGCGAGATCAAGCGGCACTTCAGGGACAAGGGCTGGGCCGTCCGGGTACCGCGGCGGCTACAGGAGCTCAAGCTGTCGCTCACCAAGGCGATCGGCGACCTCGCACAGCGCGAGGGCCGCGCGCCGACCGTCAGCGAACTGGCCGCCCACCTGCAGATGAGCGAGGAAGAGGTTCTCGAGGGCCTGGAGTCCGCCAACGCCTACTCCACCGTCTCGCTGGACGCGCCGGACTCCGGCGACGAGGACGCGCCGGCCGTCGCGGACTCGCTCGGCATGGTCGACGACGCCCTGGAAGGCGTGGAATACCGGGAATCCTTGAAGCCGCTGCTCGAGCGGCTGCCGCCGCGGGAGAAGAAGATCCTGCTGCTGCGCTTCTTCGGGAACATGACGCAGTCGCAGATCGCCGCCGAGCTCGGCATCTCACAGATGCACGTGTCCCGGCTGCTGGCCCGGACGCTTGCTCAGCTCCGGGAAGGGCTCACGATCGACGACTGACCCCGCGGGGACGGGGGGACGGCGTCCGGGGACACGTACTCCCGTCCGGGGGACACGTACTCCCCCATTGGGGTCACCGGGGGGCTTTCCCCCCGCCAGGGGGTACGGGGGGACGGGCAGTCCCCCGCCGGGGGTCACCGGGGGGCCTGGTTCCCCCGGAGTAAGCAGGCCGGGTCAGGGCGCGGAAGCTGGGCGGTGCGAACAGCCCGGTCAGCCCGGCGACCGCGAGCAGCAAGGCAGGCACCCCCCAGGCGATCCGGCCCGCCTGGAGCAGGTAGACGCCGACGATGCCCGTGAGCAGCTGCGTCATCACCGCCGGCGTGCGGCTCCACGGCCGCACGCGGGCGATCCCCGAGGCAATCCAGGCCAGCCCCGCGGCCACGATGAACTCAAGCAGCACCAGCGCGATCCCGCTGGATGCCTGATACGTCCGGCCCGCCGCGACGTCGACCGTGTTAAGCACGGCCGTCAGGGCCAGGCCCGCCGCCTCCGCGGCCTGGACGCCGGCCGCCAGCCGGAGCATCGTGGGCGCGTTCGCGGACGCGCCTTCCCCAGAACGCATACCCATAGTCTCGCATCCTTTCCGGGGACCGTTAACCTGAGCAACGTGCGCGCGCTGCTGATCATCAACCCCCGCGCCACGTCCATGACCGGGCGCGATGCCGGCCGGGTGGTCCGCGCGCTGGGCTCCAGGCTAGAGCTGAAGACCGCGCAGACACGGTACCGCGGCCACGCGCGCGAGCTCGCCGCCGCCTCGGCGGCCCAGGGATACGACATCGTCGTGACGTTCGGGGGGGATGGGACGATCAACGAGGTCGTCAACGGGCTGATGCGCACCCAGGTTCCTGACTACTCCGGGTCGCCCGGCCAGCCCGCCGCAGGCCGCGGGGCCGGGGCGGCCGCGCTGCCCGCGATCGCCCCGGTGCCCGGGGGCGGCGCGAACGTGTTCACGCGCACGCTCGGCCTGCCGCTGGATCCGGCCGGGGCGGTGCAGCAGATCCTGAGCGCCGCGGAAACCGGGAAGCAGCGCACCATCGGGCTCGGCCTGGCCGGAGAGCGCTACTTCACGTTCAGCGCCGGGCTCGGGATCGACGCCGAGGTGGTGGCGGACGTGGAACGCCAGCGCGCCAGCGGCCACCAGGCCTCGACGCTGCTGTACATGAGAACCGCGCTGCGCCGCTACTACACCGCCACCGACCGGCGCCGCCCGGCCCTCACCCTGCTCACCCCCGGTCAGCCGCCAGTGACGGGCCTGTTCATGGGCGTGGTCACGAACAGCTCGCCCTGGACCTATGTGGGCAGGCATCCGGTTCGCCCCGCGCCGCACACCGACCTCAACTCCGGCCTCGACCTGTTCGCCCTCCGGCGGCTGCGCACGCTGACGACGCTGGCGGCGCTGGGGCACATGATGCACCCGGGCGGCCAACTGCCGTCCGGGCGGGATGTGGTAAGCGCGGCCGCGCTTACCAAGCTCACGTTCCGGGCCGCGCGCCCGATCGCCTTCCACATAGACGGGGAATACCTCGGCGAGACCGAGGGCATCGCTTTCAGTTTCGTCCCGGACGCGCTCCGTGTTGTAGCATGACACGGTGCATCCAGTGTGATCGATCTGACATAAAATCCGCAAGACTCGTATGCCGTGCCCTCTTGCGTTCACTCTGCCTGGTTGAGACGCTAGATTCCGGTGCCTGGGGAGACGGTGCCCGTGCGCTGGAACGTAACTGACACGGGTAGGTCGCCCTCCGGCGCGCGTCCGGGCCTCAGCTGATACCTGGCCGCAGCCGAATCGGCACTGCCGAAGATCGGGAATAATAAACCGTTCCCGACATGTCGCATAGCTCGTGAAATGCTTCACAAGCACCGAGTGGCGTGTGGCGGACCACACCGATGAACCGGCCGCTACGCCGAGAAGGAGTGGACATCATGGACTGGCGTCACGCTGCCGCCTGTCGTGAGGTAGATCCAGAGCTGTTCTTCCCGATCGGAAACAGCGGTCCTGCGCTCCTCCAGATTGAAGAAGCCAAGCAGGTCTGCCGGCGCTGCGCGGTGATTGAAGACTGCCTTCGCTGGGCCATCGACACCGGCCAGGATGCCGGCGTGTGGGGCGGCATGAGCGAGGACGAGCGGCGCGCGCTGAAGCGCCGGACGGTACGGCTGCGGGCCCGCGCCCACGTCTGACGGGCCCGCGCCCGGCCCTGGCGGGCCCCCCACCTAGCCCTGGCGGGGCTGCGGTTCGTAACGGACGGGCAAGTCGACGACCGCTACGGTACCGCCCCCCGGCCGGGGCGTGATGCTGAGCCGGCCGCCAAGCTCTGCCACTACCAGCGTCCTGACGATCTGGAGGCCGAGGCTGGTGGCGTTCTCCAGGTCAAAACCCGCGGGCAGCCCCGCCCCGCTGTCGCTCACGGTGACCGTTAGCTGCTCGGGCGCCCGCGCGGCGAGCACCTCGATGATCCCGCCGTCGGCGGTGCGCGGCGCCGAGCTGCCGAAGCCGTGCTGCAACGCGTTTTGCAGCAGCTCGGTGAGCACCATCGCGAGCGGCGTGGCCACCGACGCCGGAAGCACCCCGAACTGCCCGGTGATCTTCGGTGTCACCCGCACTTCCGGCGAGGAGACCTCGCCGGCCATCATGGCCACCCGGTCCGCGATGTCGTCGAAGTCGACGGTCTCCTCGGGTGCGTGCGACAGGGTCTCGTGCACGATCGCGATCGACCCGACGCGCCGGACCGCCTCCTCGAGCGCGGCCCGCGCCTCGGGCGCGCGCAGCCGCCTCGCCTGTAGCCGCAACAGCGCCGCCACCGTCTGCAGGTTGTTCTTCACCCGGTGGTGGATCTCCCTGATGGTCGCTTCCTTGGTGAGCAGTTCCCGCTCCCTGCGGCGCAGCTCGGTGACATCGCGGACCAGGACCAGCGCCCCGGTCCGCTTGCCCGCCACCACCAGCGGAATGGAACGCAGCTGCACGACCGCGCCGTTGCCGTCGATCTCCGTCTCCCGGGGCGCCCGGCCGCGGGCGACCAGCATGAGCAGCTCGTCGACCGGCTCGCCGGACACGGCCAGCCGCGCGGTCGCCATGCCGAGCTCGGCCCCCATCAGATCCGCGGTGAGCCCCAGCCTGCGATAGGCGGACTGCGCGTTCGGGCTGGCGTACGTGACGCGGCCCGCGCTGTCGAGCCGCAGCAGGCCGTCTCCGACCCGGGGAGAGCGGACCAGCGTCGTGTCCTGGCCGGGGTAGGGGAACGTGCCCTCGGACACCATGCGCGCCAGGTCGTCGGCACCCTGGAGGTAGGTCAGCTCGAGCCGGCTCGGCGTGCGCGCGGAGTTCAGGTTCGTCGACCGCTCGATGACCGCGATGACGCACCCGTCCCGGGTCACCGGGATCGCCTCGGCGCGTACCGGGACGCCGCTCGTCCAGTCCGGGTCGCTCTCCCGCCAGATGCGCCGCTCGCTGCGCGCGGTGTCCAGCAGCGGCCGCTGTCCCGGCCCTATCTGCGTGCCGACCACGTCGTCGGGGAAGGAGGTGGGCCCTGTCGTCGGCCGCATCTGCGCGACCGCTATCCAGCCCGGGCCGGGCGCGCCTTCGGGCACCCGCATCGGCGCCCACAGCACCAGGTCGGCGAAGGACAGGTCGGCCAGCAGCTGCCAGTCCGATACCAGGGAATGCAGCCACTCCAGGTCGGCACCGGACAGGTTCGTGTAGTTCCTGGCGAGGTCGGTCAGGGTCGGCACTTTCCCATGATTACACGCGGCGGACGGGTGAAATTTCCCTGCCAGCATATGAGCTGGCATTATGCGCGCATGGAGGGGTTCTCTCATGAGGTGCCCGGCCCGGCCGACGCGGCCGGGCCGTTCGACCCGCTGGCCCAGCTGCGGCGGGCCGCGGCGCAGCGCGAGGCGGCGGGCCTGCGGCGGCGTCTGACGCCGCGCTCGCCCGGCGACGTGACGCTGGACCTGGCGTCCAATGACTACCTCGGGCTCTCCGGCGATCCCCGGCTCGCGGCGGCGGCGGCCGCCGCGGCGCGGACCTGGGGAACAGGGGCCACCGGCTCCAGGCTGGTGACGGGCACGACCGCCCTGCACGCCGAACTCGAGGAGGAGCTGGCCGCCTTCACCGGCGCGAGTTCCGCGCTGGTCTTCTCCTCCGGCTACCTGGCCAACCTCGCCGTGGTGACGGCGCTCGCCGCCGCGCTCAGCGGCGCGCGCGGCGGCGGCGCGCACCACGGCCTCCTCATCGTGTCCGACGAGGGCAACCATGCCTCCCTGATCGACGCGTGCCGCCTCGCCCGCGGCCGGGACGTGCGCCTCGACGTGACCCCGCACGGCGACACCGCCGCGGTCGCCGCGGCCCTCGCCCGCCGCGCGGAACGGGCCGCCCTGGTCGTCACCGACGCGGTGTTCTCGGTGTCCGGTGACCTGGCGCCGGTCGCCGCGCTGCACGCGATCGCACGGCGGCACGGGGCGCTGCTGGTGGTGGACGAAGCGCACTCGTTCGGCGTGCTCGGCGACGGGGGGCGCGGCGCGGCCCACGAGGCCGGGATCGCCGCGGAACCGGACGTCGTACGGACCGTCACGCTGTCGAAGTCGCTCGCCGGCCAGGGCGGCGCGGTGCTGGCCGCCGAGGAGATCACGCAGACCCTGGTGGACACCGGCCGGAGCTTCATCTTCGACACCGGCCTCGCGCCGCCCGCGGCCGGCGCCGCGCTCGCCGCGCTGCGCGTGCTCCGCGCGGATCCCAGCCTGCCCGCCCGGGCCCGGCTGGCCACGGCCCGGCTGGCCGCCGCGGCGGCGGACCTGGGGCTGGCCGTCACCACGCCGGCCGCCGCGGTCGCGGCGGTCGTGCTCGGCGATCCGCGCGACGCGCTGGCCGCGCAGCGGATCTGCGCCGCGCACGGCGTCCGGGTCGGCTGCTTCCGTCCGCCGTCGGTTCCCGAGGGCCGGGCATGCCTGCGGCTGGCCGGACGCGCCACCCTCAACGAAAACGACCTGAAGCTAGCGTCCCGCACACTGGCCGTAGCGTGCGAACGCTGTCATCATTGCCGGAATACCGCACAAGCGGGAAGGAACACTTCATGACCGTGTCTCCGATGCCGGCCTCGGACAGTGCTGGCGACCCCAGCGCACCGCTGCCTGGCCAGCCAGGCAGCCCGGGGTCGTCGCCGACCGTGCTGCGGCTGCCCAAGTACTACCAGGTAAAAAGACAACTGCTTGAGTTCACTTCGGCCATGTCACCGGGCAGCCCGGTGCCGCCAGAGCGGGAACTCGCCAAGCGGTACGGGACGTCCCGCACCACCGTGCGGCAGGCTCTCGCCGAGTTGGTGATAGAGGGGCGGCTGCTGCGCATGCAGGGCAAGGGCACCTTCGTCGCCAAGCCGAAGGTCGCGCAGGTCCTCGAGCTCGCCAGCTACACCGAAGGGATGCGGCAGCACGGCCTGCACCCGCTGACCAAGATCCTGGAGATCGGCTACGTCACCGCGGACGAGCAGCTCGCCAGCCTGCTCGCCGTCCGGCCCGGCGGGCGCGTACTGCGCATTCACCGGCTGCGGCTCGCCGACGGCGAGCCGATGTCCATCGACACCTCACACCTGCCCGCCCGGCGCTTCCCCGGGCTGCGCAGGCAGCTCGAACGGCACGCCTCGCTGTACGAGACGCTGCGCACCGCGTACGGCATCCAGCTCGCCGAGGCCGAGGAGACCATCGAGACGGTCCTGGCCGACCCGCACGATGCCAGGCTGCTCGGCGTGGACGCGGGGATCCCGCTGCTGCTGCTGTCCAGGCACGCGATCGACTCGACCGGCCAGCCCGTGGAGTGGGCGCAGTCCTGGTACCGCGGTGACAGGTACAAGTTCGTCACCCGGCTGCGACGGACGCCTGCGGTATGACGGCGACGCTGGCGCCGCGAGGAGTCCTCGTGGTCACCGGCACCGGCACCGGGGTCGGGAAGACCGTGGTCACGGCGGCGATCGCCGCGCTCGCGCTCGCCCGCGGCGACAGCGTCGCCGTGGTCAAGCCCGCCCAGACCGGCGTGGGCGTCGGCCTGGCGGGCGCGCGCCCGCCTGCGGCGGACGCGCCCGGCGCGGACGCGCCCGACGTCGACACGGTGCGGCGGCTCTCCGGCGCCACGGACACCCACGAGCTCGCCCGCTTCCCCGACCCCCTCTCGCCCGAGGCGGCTGCCCGGGCCGCCGGCCTGCCGCCCCTGGACATGCGCGCCGCCGCCGACTACGTGGCGAAGCTCGCCGGTTCCCGGGACCTCGTCCTGGTGGAAGGCGCGGGCGGCTTGCTCGTCCGGTACGACGGGCAGGGGCGCACGATCGCCGACCTGGCCACGGCCCTGCGCGCACCGGTGGTCGTGGTAGCGGCCGCGGGGCTGGGCACGCTGAATCACACCGCGCTCACCTGCGAGGCGCTGGCGGCGCGGAAGATCGCCAGCAGGGGCGTCGTGATCGGCTGCTGGCCGCGGCGTCCCGGCCTCGCCGAGCGGGCCAACCTGACCGACCTGGAAGTCGTCGCGGGCAGTCCCCTGGCCGGGGTCCTTCCCGAAGGCAGCGGCCGGCTCGGGCGCGCGGAGTTCCTCGCGGTGGCGCGGGCGGGGCTCGGCAGGGACCTGGGCGGCCAGCGCGAGCGCTAGGCCGGAGGCGCCGGGCCGGGAATGATTGGCGGTGCGCTTGGGCATTGCCTAATTTGCCCCGGTGGCGCACCATGGTTGGAACTAAGTGGCTTACGTCACGCTTCGTCGTGCAATGGTGCCCGAGAGGATGGCAGGAAGACACGATGACCCAGCCAGCGGCCAGAGCGAGAAGCGCGGTATCCGCTCACCCAGTCACATCGGCTGCCATCGCGATCGCGATGGCAGCCGACATCTTCTTCGTGCTTTACACGCCGATCTACTCCACAGTCACGCCGAAGGTCGGTGACTGGCCCTTCTTCTACTTCTACCTGCTCATCTTCATGCCAATCACGTCGGTGGCGCTCTGGCTCGTCATCCTGCTGCAGAAAAGGCTGGAGCGCTCCCGGCAGGACCCGGCGGCCGCGAGCCAGGAAAGCGGGATGCGGCCATGAGCGACGTCAACGCCACCACGTTCACGATCGTCGTCGCCTTGTTCGTGCTCGTCACCGGGGTCGGCTTCGCCGCGGCGCGCTGGCGCCGGGCGGCGGACATGATGCACCTTGACGAGTGGGGTCTCGGCGGCCGCGGCTTCGGCACGTTCATCACCTGGTTCCTGCTGGGCGGCGACCTGTATACCGCCTACACCTTCATCGCGGTGCCCGCGCTGGTGTTCGGCTCCGGCTCCATCGGGTTCTTCGCGGTGTCGTACACCATCTTGGTGTTCCCGATCACCCTGATCTTCCTGCCCAGGCTCTGGTCGGTTTCCCGGGTGCACGGCTACGTCACGCCGGCGGACTTCATCCGCGGCAGGTACGGTTCCCGGGGCCTTGCCCTGGCCGCCGCCTTCACCGGGATCCTCGCGCTGATGCCGTACATCGCGCTCCAGCTCGTCGGCATCCAGGCGGTGCTCCAGGTGATGGGGGTCAACGCTGCCTCGACGAACACGTTCCTCAAGGACCTGCCGCTGATCATCGCCTTCCTCGTGCTGGCGGTCTTCACCTACGTGTCCGGGCTGCGGGCACCTGCCATGATCGCGTTCATCAAGGACACCCTCATCTACGTGTTCGTGCTCGTGGCGGTCTTCTACATCCCGACCAGGCTCGGCGGCTGGGGCCACATCTTCGGCGCGGCGCAGACCCACTTCGCGTCGGTCAACCCGAAGACGGGCAAGCCGTTCGGCACGTTCATCCCGACGTCGAAGTCCGTCGGCGCCACCCAGTTCGACTTCGCGTCCCTGGCGCTCGGCTCGGCGGTGGCGCTGTTCCTCTACCCGCACGCGGTCACCGGCACGCTGGCGGCCAAGCGGCGCGGCGCCGTCAAGCGCAACATGGTCTACCTCCCGACCTACTCGGTGCTGCTCATGCTCATCGCGCTGTTCGGCTACATGGCCGTCGCCGACCCCGCGACCAGCGCCAGCATCAAGAAGGCCGGCGGCAACGCGCAGCTCGCGGTGCCGTACCTGTTCCAGCACATGTTCCCGAGCTGGTTCACCGGGATCGCGTTCGCGGGCATCATCATCGGCGCCCTGGTGCCCGCCGCGATCATGTCGATCGCCGCGGCGAACCTGTTCACCCGGAACATCTTCAAGGAGTTCTTCAAGCCGGAGGCCACTCCACGGCTGCAAACGCAGATATCGCAGTGGGCCTCGCTGGTGGTCAAGCTCGGCGCGCTGCTGTTCGCCATCGAACTTCCCAAGACCTTCTCGATCAACCTCCAGCTCCTCGGCGGCATCTGGATCCTCCAGCTGGCGCCCATGCTCATCGGCGGCCTCTTCACCCGCTGGTTCCACCGCTGGGCGCTGCTGACCGGCTGGTTCGCGGGCATGATCTATGGCACGGTCGCCGCCTACAACGTGTCGGCGCCGACGGCGTCGCATTGGGCCGGCTCCTCCGACATCGTGTTCGGGCACAGCATCTACATCGGCCTGACCGCTGTCATCATCAACCTCGTGGTCACGGTGGTGCTGACGCTGGTCATGAAGGCGGCGAGGGTCCCCGAGGGAGCCGACGAGACACTGCCCCACCAGTACACGGCCGACCTGGAGCAGGTCGCCGCCCCCGCCCCCGCGGGGGTAGGGCTGAGCCCCGCGTCGGACTGAGCCGATCATCCCGAACGGACGGTGGCGCCTCTCATGCGGCGCAGGGGGCATGGGAGGCCGCGCCGGCCCCATGCGGGGGCGCAGGGCATGGGAGGCCGCGCGGGCCCCCCATGCGGGGGGCCCGCCGGGGGGTCGCCCCCCGGGGACAAACAGGGTAACGTCGGCCGCGTGAGGCGCATATCCGGGCACGGCGGCGCGCACGCCGTCGCGGCCGCGCGGCGGTACGGCGTGACCGCCATGTTCACGCTCTCCGGCGGCCATGTGTTCCCGCTGTACGACGCCGCCGTCCAGGCGGACCCGCCGCTCCGCCTGGTCGACGTGCGGCACGAGCAGACCGCGGTCTTCGCCGCCGAGGCCACCGCCCGGCTCACCCGCGCGCCCGGGCTGGCCGTGGTGACGGCGGGCCCCGGCGTGACGAACAGCGTGAGCGCGGTCACCACCGCCTGGTTCAACGGCGCCCCGCTGGTGCTGCTCGGCGGCCGCGCCCCCGACTACCTGTGGGGCAAGGGCGCGCTGCAAGAGCTGGACCATGTCCCGCTGCTCGCGCCGGTCACCAAGCGCGCCTGGACGGAGCACGACAAGCGCCGGGTGGCCGCGTCGGCCGACGAGGCCTTCCGTGTCGCGCTGACGCCGCACCGCGGGCCGGTGTTCTGCGACTTCCCGCTGGACACGATCTACGACCAGGCCGAGGCGGAACTGCCGGAGGACCGCTTGCCGGAGCCGGCGCCCCCGGATCCCGGCGACGTGACCCGGATCGCGAAGCTGCTCGGCGCCGCCCGCAGGCCCGTGCTCGTGCTCGGCTCGGACGTGTGGCTCGGTCGCGCGGACGAGGCCGCCCGGCAGGCCGCCGAGGCGCTGCGGCTGCCCGTGATCGCCAACGGGCAGGCTCGCGGCGTGCTGCCCGGAGGGCACGAGCTGCTGGTCAGCCGGGCGCGCACGCTCGCCTTCGGCGAGGCGGACCTGGTGATCGTGGCGGGGGTGCCGCTGGACTTCCGGCTGCGCTACGGCTCGTTCGGCCCGGAGGAGGACCCGGCGAAGGTGGTGCACGTCGCCGACGCTCCCGGTGCCCTCGCGGGGCACTGCCCGCTGGCGGCCACCGCGGCGGGCGACCTGACGGCGTTCTTCGCCGCGCTGGCCGCCGAGGCCCGCCCGGCGGCCGACCCGGACTGGCTGCCGCGGCTGCGGGACGCGGCCCGCGCCGCGCTGGCCGCGGACGCGCCGCTGCTCGCCAGCGACTCCGTGCCGGTGCACCCCGTGCGCGTCTACGGCGAGCTGCTCAAGGTACTGGACGACGACGCCGTGGTCATCGGTGACGGCGGGGACTTCGTTTCCTTCGCGGGCCGCCACATTGAACCGAGGAAGCCGGGCAGGTGGCTCGACCCGGGTCCGTTCGGATGCCTGGGAACGGGCCTCGGCTACGCGGCGGCGGCACGGCTCGCGCACCCGTCGGCCCAGGTCGTGCTGCTGCTCGGGGACGGTGCCGCGGGACTGTCGCTGATGGACGCCGACACGCTTGTCCGGCACCGCCTGCCCGTCGTGATCGTGTGCGGCAACAACGGGGCCTGGGGCCTTGAGAAGGGGCCGATGCGGGCGGTGTACGGGTATGACGTCGCCGCCGACCTGCGGCCCGGTACCCGCTACGACGAGGTGGTGCGCGCCCTCGGCGGGGCGGGCGAGGTGGTCACCTCGCCCGCGCAGGTCGGCCCGGCGCTGCGCCGGGCGTTCGCCTCCGGCGTCCCGTACCTGGTCAACGTCGTCACCGACGTTGAGGCCGGCTATCCGCGCACCACAACGGGCGTCTAGCGGCTACGGGCCGAACAGCGAGCGCCTGCTCACCAGCCGGCTCAGCGCCTCGACCACCTGCGGGTCGTATTCGGACGCGGTGTCAAGCCGCAGCCGCTGCACCGCGGCCGCGGCCCTGCTGGGTTCCACCGAACTGCCCACCAGGTCGTCGAAGGCATTGGCCGCGCGGATAATACGGCTGCTCAGCGGCGGTTCCTGGCTCCGGTCGGCGGGACGGCACGGGTCGCTCTGCCGCCGCACGATATCGGCCACGGTGTCCAGCACCCGCGCCTGCTGGATGACCTCGGCGCCGTATTCGGCGATCCGCCGCTGCTCCTCCCTGGTCACGAGCACGGTGGCTCCCCCGGGGATCGGGTCGCGCAGCGACAGCTGGCCGATGTCGTGCATGAGCGCCGCGTACTCGAGTTCGAGCAGGGCGGGCTCGGGCATGCCGAGCTCGCGTCCGACGGCCACCGCCAGCCGGCTTACCCGGGCGGAGTGGCCGGTCTCCACGTACCCGCCGATCTCGGTTACCCGGGCAAGCGCGCGGACCGTCTGCAGGTAGGTGGCCCTGATGCCGGTGTACCTGCGCAGCGCTACCTGGGTGACCAGGAGCGGCGCGGCGAAGACCGCGACCGCCGCGAGGCCCATGACCTCGGCGGCGAAGGCGATGAGCAGCGCGGACGCCCCCACCGCGGTGCCGACCGGCAGCTGGACGCGCAGTTCGTCGAGCAGCGCCACGCCGAACCTGGCGCGCAGCACGTCCGTCCTGATGAGCGCCGCTATCACGGCCTCCACCAGCCAGGCCAGGACCACGAGCGTGAGCATCGCCGGAAGCTCGGACCACCACCGGCTGCCGATCACCAAGGCGGCCGCGAGCGGGCGGAACAGCACGGCCACGCACGCCACCGCGAGCACGCGGGCAGCCATGGCGGAAAGCCCGGCGGGCCGGCCGACGGCCAGGTGCGGCAGCGCCCCGATCATCATCCCGATCGCCGCCACCGCGATGACCTGCTGCGGGCTGTGCCTGGCCGGGATGTCCCCGACCCTGAGCAGGAGCGCGTAGGCCAGCGCCCCGGCTGTCGCGATGGGCGCCGCCTCCCGGTCGCCGGGCAGGTTCAGCCGCAGGAGCTCGCCGAACGCGATCAGCGCGCCGAAGGCGACCGCCGCCCGCACGTCACGGACGCCGACGACGGCGGTTTGCGCGACGGAGGCGATCAGCAGCAGCCCTGCGAAGATGACGAGCAGCGACTGACCGGAATCCAGAGCGTGCCGCGGGAGGCCGCGGTGCTCATACCGTCGCGCGACCACGGACATCAGAGGCTTCCGACAGCGGGCAGCGGGCCTGTGGGGTCGTCAAGGCCGCCGGGGACCTTGCCGCTGGCGGCGGCCATACCGTTCGCGCCGTTCGCGACAAGACCCTCGCCGCTCGTCAGGCAGTCGCCGGCGACCGCCTGGCCGGTTCCCCGGGGCGCGCCTTCCGGCCCCTTCCAGCCGTCCCGCTCGATCGCCGTGATGAAGGCGTCGACGAACGCGGGGTCGAACTGGGTGCCCGCCCATTTGCGCAGCTCGGCTATTGCCTCGCACACCGGCCGCGCCCCCCGGTAGGACCGGTCGGACGTCATCGCGTCGAACGCGTCGGCCACTCCCAGCACGCGGGCGAACTCGGGTATCTCGTCGCCGGCCAGGCCCATCGGGTAGCCCGTGCCGTCGATCCGCTCGTGGTGGTGCATGATCCCGGCGAGCGCCTCGTCGAGAAACCCGATCTCCCGGACTATGTCAAGGCCCCGCATCGGGTGCAACTGGATGGCGGCGTACTCGTCGTCGGTGAGCGCGCCGCTCTTTTGCAGCACCGACGTCGGCACGCCGAGCTTGCCGACGTCGTGCAGCATGCCCGCGTACCGGATCGCCTCCACGCGCTCGGCGCGCATCCCGATCTCCTTGGCGATCATGACCGAGCCGCGTGACACCCGCTCGCTGTGCCCCCGGGTGTAGAAGTCCTTGGTCTCCACCGCCTGGCATAGCGCGCTCACCGTCGCCTCGTAGGCCCGCTGCTGCGCGGCGAACTGCGCCACCGCCCAGCGGGCGACGAACACCGGGATGAGCACCAGGACCGGTGTGAA
>DATGLH010000064.1:0-7845 GCA_035294225.1 Trebonia sp. | reverse complement strand
CTTGGCCCAGCCGTCGGCGGTGAGCACCGCGTTGATGAACCTGCCGTCGCCGGGGCACGGCTCGCGGCGGACCCAGCCGCGCCGCTCCATGCGGCTGACCACGTGCGACAGCCGGGACAGCGAGCCGCTCGCCATGGCGGCGAGCTCGCTCATCCGCAGGGTGCGGCCGGGGGCTTCGGAGAGGCTGGCCAGCACCATGTACTCGAAGTGGCTGATGCCCGCATCCCTTTGCAGCTGCGCGTCGAGAGCGGCGGGCAGCCGGAAGAGGAGGGCGGCGAACGGGCGCCAGGCCGCCTGTTCTTCGGCGCTTAGCCAGTTCATGCCTCCAGGTTACGTCACCTGGTTGATGCTTCAATTCCCGCCGCGTCGACGACCCGGGGGACGGCCTCGGCCTCCCAGCCGGGCGCCATGATGTGCACGCCCGCGACGCCCGGCACCTCGCGCAGCTGGCTGATCACGTCGGCGGCGACCTTCACGCCGGCCTCCTTGGCCTCCTCGCCGGCCAGGCCCGCGAGCCGGGCGAAGGTCGCGTCGTCGACCTCCACGCCGGGGATGTTGTTGTGCATGTGCTCCAGCGCCCGGCTGCTGCGCGGCGGCATGACGCCGACGAGGACGGGGATGCCGTCGAGCGTGCCCGCGTCCACCAGGGGCGCGAGCCACCGGGCGAAGCGCGGCACGTCGTAGACGATGTTGGTCTGGAAGAACTGGGTGCCCGCGGCCACCTTCGCCTCGACCTTCTCCGCGCTGTCGGCCAGGGGGTTCATCGCGCTGGCGACGTAAAAGCCCGTCGGCGCGGCGAGGGTCTCCCCCGCGGCGAGCTGGCCGCCGTTGAGCTTCCCGATCAGTTTCACCAGGCCGAGCGAGTCCAGGTCGGTGTTCTTCGTGGCGATGTCCGCGTACCGGCCGACCTTGAGCGGGTCGCCGGACAGGGCCAGGACGTTCCGCACGCCGAGGGCCCAGGCGCCGAGCAGTTCGGCCTGGAGCGCCAGGATGTTCCGGTCACGGGTGGTGACCTGCATGATCGGCTCAAGGCCCTGCTCTATCATCCAGACCGCGGCGGCCAGCGGGCTGACCTTGACCGCCGCGGCCGCGTTATCGGTCACGTTGGCGGCGGTGACCTTCGGCGCGAGCGCCGCCGCGGTGCGGCGGACCGGCTCGGCGACCGGGTCCATGGGCGGGTTGAGTTCGGCGGTGACCCCGAAGGCGCCCGCCGCCAGCACGTCCCGAAGGGTCATTGCGCAGATCTCCCTTCCACACCAAAGATTCTTCGCCTCGGTGCCGCGCCGCGGAACTGTCCGGTAGCACAAGGTCCGGAACCCCCCTCGTGAGCACGGCAATAAGTTGACGCTTCAATTTGCCGGCCGGGTATGATTGAAGCGTCAATTTCATGGAGGTGGTGAGCGTGCGCTCGATCTTCGACCCGCTCGTCCCGGCCGGGGCCTACGACGAGTTCGTGAAGTCCGCCGCGCCCGCGAGCGCGTCGCAGCGGGCATGGACGCCGGACGACGGCGCGCTGCCGGCGCTGTACCTGGGGCACGGCGCTCCCCCGCTGCTCGACGACCCCGAGTGGATGGGGCAGCTCGCCGCGTGGGCCCACACGCTGCCCAAGCCCCGCGGGATCCTCATCGTGTCCGCGCACTGGGAGGCCGCGCCGCTGATGCTGTCCGCGCCGGGCGCCGGCACCCCGCTGGTGTACGACTTCGGCGGGTTCGCGCCGCGGTACTACACGCTGACCTACCGGACGCCGGACGCGTCCGCGCTGGCGCGCGAGGTGGCCTCGCTCATGCCGGGCACTTCACCGGTCCACCAGCACCCGAGCCGCGGCCTCGACCACGGCGCGTGGGTGCCGCTCAAGGTCATGTACCCGCTGGCCGACGTGCCAGCGCTCCAGCTGTCGCTGCCGACGCAGGACCCGGCGCGCCTGCTCGGACTCGGCGCGCGGCTGAGGCCGCTGCGGGAGGCCGGGGTGCTGATCGCCGGCTCGGGGTTCCTCACGCACGGGCTGCCGTTCGTCACGAGGGAGATGATCGCCGGCGGCGTGGTCCCGGGCTGGTCGGCCGACTTCGACCAGTGGGCCGCGGAGGCCCTGGGCCGCGGGGACATCGAGGCGCTGGCCGGCTACCGGAAGGCGCCCGGCATGCCGTACGCGCACCCGACGGCGGACCACTTCCTGCCGCTGTTCGTCACGCTCGGCGCCGCCAGCGACCCGTCAGCGCCGGCGGAGACGGTCATCGACGGCTACTGGATGGGCTTCGCCAAGCGCTCGTTCCAGGTGCGCTGAGCGGGCGGCCGCGCTTTTCCGTGACCACGCGCGGCTCGTGCGCGCTCGCCTCCTCGGCCTCCAGCGCCCGCCGCACGGGCGCGGCGAGCCGCGTCAGGCGCGGCGGGGTGAACACCCGCCGCGCCTGACGCTCGCAGGCCGGGCAGCGCGCCCGGCTGCCCGCCTCGGCCATCGGGCGCGCCAGCTCGAACGGGCCGCACTCCGGGCAGGCGAAGACGTATACGGGCATGCCGGTCTCAGCTCGTCCGCGCGGCCGTCCCGCGGTCAGCCGTCTGCGGCCCCTCCTTGCCTGGCCGGACGTTGAAGTCGAAGATCTCGGTCGGCAGGTAGAGCGTGCAGCAGGCGTTCGGGATGTCGACGATCCCGGAGATCCGGCCCTCGACCGGCGCGGAGCCGAGCAGCAGGTAGGCCTGCTCGCCGGAGTAGCCGAACTTCTTCAGGTACTCGATCGCGTTCAGGCACGCCCGGCGGTAGGCCATCGTGGCGTCCATGTAGTAGTTGTCGCCCGTGGTCTCGTGCACGCATACGCCGGTGAAGGTCAGGAACTCGCTGTAGCGCGGCTCGACCCGGCCGGGAATGAGCACGGGCGTGTTCTGCACGCCGTACTTGTTCATGCCGTCCTTGATCAGGTCGAAGCCGAGGTCGGCGAACCCGCCCATCTCGATGGCCCCGCAGAAGGTGATCTCGCCGTCGCCCTGCGAGAAGTGCAGGTCGCCGATGGAGAACTTGGCGCCCGGGACATACACGGGGTAGAAGGCCCGGCTGCCGCGGGTGAAGTTCTTGATGTCCATGTTCCCGCCGTTCTCGCGCCCCGGGACCGTGCGGGCCCCCTCCCGGGCGATCCGCTGGGCCTCCTGCCCTCTCAGGGTGCCGGCCAGGGCCCCGTCCTCGTTCGGCGGGAGCGCCAGCGGCGGCACCCGGTCCGGCTCCATGTTGATCAGGTTCCGCTCGCGCCGGTTCCACTCGGCCAGCAGCTGAGCCGACGGGGCCGTCCCGGCCAGCCCCGGGTGGGTGATGCCGGTGTAGCGGACCCCGGGGATGTGCCGGGACGTGGCGGCCTGGCCGTGGAAGTCCCAGATCGCCTTGTAGGCGTCCGGGTAGTGGTCGGTGAGGAAGCCGCCGCCGTTGACCCTGGCGAAGATGCCCGTGTAGCCCCATCCCTGGCCCGGCGCGTCGCCGCGGTCCTGCGGAGGCTGGCAGGGGCCCAGGTCAAGCAGGTCCACGACCAGCAGGTCACCGGGCTCGGCCCCCTGGACCTCGATCGGCCCGCTCAGCATGTGCGCGCGGTTGAGGTTCACGTCGCGCACGTCGTTCGCCGAATCGTTGTTGCCGAGCTGGGCGTCCGTCCACTCCCGGCATTCCACCCGGACCTCGCTGCCGGGCCTGACCGAGGCGGCCGGCGGTATGTCCGGGTGCCACCTGTTGTGGCCCGGGACGGCCTGGTCTGCCATGGATTTGGACTGGTCAACACTGAACACGACTTCCGGCATAGGAGTTCCTCCTGTCCCCCGTGACGTCCGCGCCGCTCTCGCGGCCGGCCTCAGCGACGGACGGGGCAGTGCCCAGACAGGGGGCTTCCAGACGCCGGGCGTCCTGGACGGCGCGTCGCGGCCAGCGAGGGGCTGACTGCCCCTGGCCATGATGGCCGGCTATGGCGCCGTCGCCGGGCGTGCCCAGTTTCCGCCACCGCTGGTGATGCCGGTGCAGCGGCACCTGCCGATGCACCGGTGCTTCTTGACCGACTCTTTCCCCGGTTGGAGCGCGTTCCAACGGCTGAGACGCACATTTCTGAGACAGCGGGCGCGGCTCTGCGGCAGCGGGCGCGGCGCGGGCAGGGCGGCGCGCCCGCCTCACGCCGGGCCCGGCGGCGCCCCGTGGACGGCGCTAGGCGCCGTCCACGACGATCCTGCTGGTGATGATGGCCTCGCCCTCGCAGTTCCAGCAGAAGACCTGGCCAGGCGACACCTCGGGATCCCGTCCCTCGATCTCGCACTTCTTGCAGACGTACGCGGCCAGGACGCGGAACGTGCCGGGCTCGGACCCATGACGTCCGGCATGGCGAGCCGGTGCTCTACCCAACTGAGCCGACACCCCTCGATACCGGGACTTGGAACGGAAAACAGGCCGGCCCGCATGTCCGGCAGCCGGCGCACCGGCCGCGGCGCGGCCGGCCCTGCGGTCTACGCAGGCATATTACCCCGGTCCAGGCGGATGATCTGGTTTTTACCGCATGTGAGAGCCTTAGGCGGAATGAGAGCTTTGCGGCGGCCCGCGCGGCCCGCGGCCGGGGGCGGCGGCCGCCCGTAAGCGGCTTTGCGCGCGCTCCAGGAACTGACGCACCCGGGCGGCGTACGGGGAGCGGTCGTAGCCCGCCACGTACGCGCCGGCCATCCGGACCGGGTCGCCGAAGAAGTAGTACTCGTACAGCGCCTGGCGGCCCGCGAACGCCGAGATACAGGTGTCCCACACCAGGCGGAACAGCCGTACCCGCTCCGCCCCGGTCAGCGTCGCCGCCTGGAGGTAGGTGCCGATGTCGGCCGCGGCCGGGCCGGTCACGTCCGCCTCGGTCGGGGTGGCCATCAGCCCGGAGGCGCCCAGCTTGCGCAGGATCTCAGGGAAGCGCTGGTACAGCTTCGGGTAGAGGTTGCGCGCGGCGTTCAGCGGCGGCCAGCTCGGGGTCAGGACGCCGTACTGGTTGACCGCCGCGTCCGCCTCCGCGGCGCGGCCGAAGGCGCGCAGTGTCTCCAGCGTCGTGATGATCTCGGCGAGGTCGGCCTGCACGTGCTGGAACTGGCCGATGCCGATCGCCTCGACGAGCAGGTCCGCCACTCCCAGGACGTACTCGGTCTTGGCGGTCGTGCGGGCCACCACCTGGTGCGTCATGTGGTTGATGGCGGACGTCGCCGTGTAGAACCCGTTGCACAGCTCGGGGTCGCCGAGCGTGAAGCAGCGCTCGTAGGGCACGTGCACGTCGTCGAAGACCACCACCGCGTCGGGCTCGTCGAACCGCGAGCCGAGCGGGTGGTCGAAGTGCGGGCGGCCGTAGTCCAGCGGCTCGCGCGCGATGTACCGCAGGCCCCTGGCATCGGACGGGATCGCGAACGCGAACGAGTACGGCTTGTCCTCGGGGGTGCCGCGCAGCACCGTGGAGGGGAAGACGAGCAGTTCGTCGGCGAACGGGCCGATCGTGGCGAGCATCCGCGCGCCGCGCACCACAATGCCGTTGTCGTCTTCGGCCACGATGTGCGCCATCAGCGCTCCCCCCGCCTGCTGGCTGCCACTTACCGCGCGGTTGGCCTGCGGCGGGATCAGGGTGTGGGTGCAGAGCAGGTCTTCCTCGCGCACCTTCTCGTAGTA
Organism: Trebonia sp.; assembly: GCA_035294225.1. Classification (GTDB taxonomy): domain Bacteria; phylum Actinomycetota; class Actinomycetes; order Streptosporangiales; family Streptosporangiaceae; genus Trebonia. The sequence continues at coordinate 2,207 of DATGLH010000064.1, read as the reverse complement.
CGCCGCGATGTTCGCGGCGAACGCGGCATCGGCCTGGCCGAACCAGCCAGCGGCCGACGCCAGCGCCATCAGAGCGCTGTTCAGGTAGTCGCCGGTGCGGCCCAGCATGCCAAGCGACCGGTCGGCCCACAGCTTGAACGCCTTGCGCCGCTTCTCCAGGTCGGCCGGCGTGCGGGGAACCAGGAACGACGTCGCCACCGGCTCGCCGGTCGACGGCGACGGGTACGTCAGCACGTCCCGGTAGGCCGGATCGTGCTGCATGTCGAACAGGCTGGCGTAACTGCGCACCACGTTGGCGAACGCCGGGTGCGACGCCACGCCGCCGGTCAGCGTCTCGCCCTGGATCTCCACGTGCGTCCGCGCCCTGGCCAGCCGGTCCAGGAACTCCGCGCCGGTGCGTGCGGGCATGGCGGCCTCCTCGTCGCAGTCCCAGGACCGGACCGTAACTCTCCCGCCCGCGGCGGACAACCCTCGGCTGCCTGCTCGCACGGCGGGGCACTTGCACGGCGGGGCACTTGCACGGCGGGCCGCTTCGATGGTTGCCTGTTCCCGTGAAGAACCGGTGAGGCGCGGGTCGGCGGCCCGGCGGGTGACGTACCTGCTGGAGCCGAAGAACTGGATCATCGCCACCGTCGTCGCGGTCGGCTGGAAGGCCGACGGCGCGGCGGGCCTTGGCTGGGGGCTGCTGGCGGCGTTCTTCGCGGCGGTCCTCCCCACGGCGTTCATCACCCGCGGCATCCGGCGAGGCCGCTGGGAGGACCGGAACGTCGGCGCCAGGCGCCCCCGGCTCATCGTGCTCTCGTTCATCGCCGCCTCGCTCGCGACCGGGTTCGTCCTGCTGGGCCTCCTGGGCGCCCCGCCGGAGCTGACCGGTTACTTCGGCTGCCTGCTGGCGAGCGTCGCGGTGCTGGCGGTGATCACGGCCGTGTGGAAGATCTCCATCCACTGCGCGGTCGCGTCCGGGTCGGTGACGATCCTGGCCCTGCTCTACGGCCCGTGGCTGCTGCCGGCCTACCTGCTCGTCGCGCTCACCGCCTGGTCCCGGGTGGCGCTGAAAGACCACACGGCCGCCCAGGCCGTCGCCGGGTCCGTGCTGGGCGCGGCCGCCGCCGTGGTCACGTACGCGGTGATCCCGCGCCCCTAAAGGGCCCACAGCCGGGCGGTCTCGTCGGTGCTCGCGGTGGCCAGCAGCCGGCCGTCCGGGCTGAACGCCAGCGACCCGACCGCCCCGGTGTGGCCTTCGAGCATGCGGGCGCACCGGCCCGCGGCGGGGTCCCACAGCCGGACCGTGGTGTCTGAGCTCGCGGTGGCCAGCAGCCGCCCGTCCGGGCTGAACGCGACCACGAACACCGAGTCGGTGTGCCCTTCATGGCTGCGGACCGGCGTTCCCGTGGCGGCCTCCCACAGGCGGGCGGTCGCGTCTTCGCTGGCGGCGGCCACCACGGTCCCGTTCGGGCTGAATGCCACAGACCACACCGTGCCGGAGTGGCCGGACAGGATGCGCAGGCAGTCCCCCGAGGCGGCGTCCCACAGCCGCACGGTGGCGTCGAAGCTGGCGGTGGCGAGCAGCGCGCCGTCGGGGCTGAACGTCACGGCGGACACAGTGCCGGCGTGGCCGGCGAGGACGTGACGGCAGGCGCCGGTCCGCGTGTCCCACAGCCGGGTCGTGCCGTCGCCGCTCGCGGTGGCGAGCAGCGCGCCGTCCGGGCTGAACGCCGCCCCGTAGACGATGTCGCTGTGCCCCTGCATGATGCGGACGCACCGGCCGGCGCCCGTGTCCCACAGCCGGATGGTCTCGTCGTAGCTGGTGGTGGCCAGCAGCCGCCCGTCCGGGCTGAACGCGACGCCGAACACGGCGACGGTATGGCCGATCAGCTCCTTGGCGCACGTGCCGGCGGCGGGGTCCCACAGCCGCGGCGTCAGGTCGGCGCCGACGGTGGCCAGCCGGGTGCCGTCCGGGCTGAACGGCGCCGAGAAGACGGCGTCGGCGTGACCGCTCAGCGTGTGGAGGAGCTCACCGGTGGCCACGCTCCACAGCCGGGCCGTCCTGTCCTCGCTGGCGGTGCTGAGCCAGGCGCCGTCCGGGCTGAACGCCACCGAGTTGACCGCGCCCGCGTGGCCGGCGAGCGTGCGCACGCCCGCCGTTTCGATAACAGTCATGTAACCGCCTCTGCGATCCCGCCTTCGCGCCAGCCCCGGCAGCGATC